>NZ_JBFBGN010000212.1:0-8078 GCF_040684675.1 Streptomyces sp. NPDC089915
GCTGGGCGTCCGGCCCGGCCCGGCGTCAGGGCCGTTCGGCGGCCGGCCGTTCGGTCGGCCGCCGTTCAGTCGTCCGCCGGTCGGCCGGTCGGCCGGTTCAGCAGGTGAGGGTGACCTCGTGGACGACGGGCCTGGCCGGCCAGGGGAACGAGGCCACGCCGAAGGAGGCGCGGAGGGTGGACCCGCACGGCGCGGAGGCGGCGAGGGCGCGCACCTCGACGGCCGAGGCGGTGAAGAGGACCGGCCGGTCGTGCGTAACGGGCGAGCCCCCGCCGACGACCTCCACGGACAGCGTCGTGAACAGCTGCCTGGGGGCGGGGGCCGGGCTGCCCGGGGAGGGCGGGCCTGCGAGGGCGACCGTGCCGTAGAACTCGACGGTGGTGCCGCTGACATCGGCGCACACCCTGGTGGCCAGGCCCGACTGGAGTCCGGAGCCGCCGCAGGAGGTGACGCTCTCGCCGGGGGCCGCGGCGGCGAGGGCGGGGGTGGTGGTCAGGAGGGTCAGGGCTGCGGCGCCGGCGGCCAGGACTGCTAAGCGGTTCATCGGAGTTCTCTCCAGAGTCGGGGTCCGCCGCCCGGCGGGCATCGCCGAGCGGCTCGTTATGTCATGTGATATTTCACATGGTACATAGCGGGAGAGTGAGCGGAGGATGAACCGCTTCCACCGGGGCCATGACCACTCTCCCCCTCCCCCGCCCCGCGATCGCGGCGGTACGCCGGCCCGGAGGCGTCAGGGCGTCAGGCCCGGGTCCCGGCCGCTCAGTCCGACCGTCCGGTCGAGCAGGGAGGCGTCCTCCGGTACGGGCACCACGGGCCCGAAGACGCCCTGCCCGCCCCCGGACTCCTCGGCGACCGCCAGCAGGAAGCCGTGCGAGGCCGCCAGGGCGGCGGCGTCCGGGGCGTACTCCTGGCCGGTGGCCCGGGCCAGGTCCCAGCCGTGGACGACGAGTTCGTCCGCCGCGACGGCGGCCGCGACGGCGCCGGGCAGGTCCACCCCGCCCGCGCGGGTCATCCCCGTCCAGGCGGCCGGATCCCGCCAGGCCTCGGCCAGTTCGCCGAGCGCCCTCGGAAGCCGCTCGCGCCAGTCGCCGGGCAGCGGGGGCGCCCCGCCGGGGGGCGTGTCGGTGGTCGGGCCGAGGTCCTTGCGGGCGGCGTCGCCGAAGGCCACGGCCAGGCCCGCGAGGTGGCCCAGCAGGTCGCCGACCGCGTACGCGGGGCAGGGGGTGGGCCCGGCGAGCGCGCCGTCGGGCACGCCGGAGACGAGGCGGGCCACCAGGGCCGCCTGCGGTCCGAGATCGAAGGTCGTCGTGCCGGTCATCTGGGGCTCCCTCCGGAACAAACGGGTCTGAAGGGTAGACCGGCGGCGGGGCCGGAACTCATCGGACATGCCGGGGCCGCCGTTCCGGCCACCGGGCCCCGGGCGATCAGCCCGCGCCGCCCGCGCCGCATAGGATGCGGGGCGGGCGGGGCCGTAGCGCAGAGGTCGACGCGCGCGGTCTCCAAAACCGCGAGGACACCGGTTCGAATCCGGCCGGCTCCGCCCGTCCGGCAGGTACCGGGAACCGGAGGCGGCGCTCATGGAACGGCTCCCCGGCCGGCGCCGGCTGCTCGGCGGGGCCGCCCTGTGCGCGGCGGCCCTCACCCACAGCGACAACGCGGCCGCCGGCCTCCTGCTGCGCGCGCTCGGCGGCCCGCGGGCGGTCACCCGGTTCTGCCGGTCCGTCGGCGACCGGACGACCCGGCTCGACCGCTGGGAGCCCGCGCTGAACTCGGCGGAACCCGGCCGCGCGACCGACACCTCGAGCCCGCGCGCCCTCGGCCGCACCTACACCCGTCTGCTCGTCGGGGACGCCCTCGACGCCCCGGACCGCGCCCGCCTGACCGGCTGGCTGCTGGCCGGCACCACCGGCGGCAACCGCCTGCGCGCCGGCCTGCCCGAGGGCTGGAGGATCGCGGAGAAGACCGGTACCGGCGCCTACGGCACCACCAACGACGCGGGCGTCGCCTGGCCTCCCGGCCGGGGCCCCGTCACCCTCGCGGTCCTGTCCGCCAAGCCCTCCGCGACGGCCCCGGCCGACGAGCCGCTGCTCGCCGCGGCGGCCGCGCTGGCGGCCCGGGCCCTGGCCTGAACTGCCGTACGACGAGGGCTTCATCACTCCCGGGGGGACAACGGCTCGGCGAGGCGGATCAGTTCCTCTTCGGTGAGGGTGAGCCGGGCGGCGCGGGCCGAGTCGGTGATGGAGGCCGGACGGCTGGCTCCGGGGAGGGGGATGACGGCCGGGGAGCGGGCCAGGAGCCAGGCCAGGGCGATCTGCTGCGGGCTGACGCCGCGTTCGGCCGCCACGGCGTGGAAGGCGGTGCCCGCCGACGTGGGGCCGGAGGGGCCGTCGAGGGAACTTCGGGAGATGCCGCCGAGGGGGCTCCAGGGCAGGAAGGCCAGGCCCAGTTCGGTGCTCAGGCGCAGCTGGGGTTCGCTGTCGCGGACGGCCGGTGAGTACCGGTTCTGCACGGAGGCGAGCCCGTCGCCGAGGATTCCGTGCGCCTCGCGGATCTGGGCGGTGGTGACGTTGGAGATGCCGGCGGCGCGGATCGTACCGGCGTCGAGGAGTTCGCGCAGGGCGCCGACGGACTCCGCCCAGGGGACGGACGGGTCCGGCTTGTGCAGCTGGTACAGGCCGATGGCCTCGACGCCCAGCCGTGCGGCGGAGGCCCGGGCGGCGCGCTTGAGGTGGTCGGGGGTGCCGTCGACGGTCCAACTGCCGTCCCCGGGGCGGCCGCGGCCGCCCTTCGTGGCGATGAGGACGTCCGAGGTGTCGCCTCCGTAGCGGGCCAGGGCGCGGGCGATCAGCCGTTCGTTGTGGCCCGCTTCGCCCGCGTGCCAGTGGTAGCTGTCGGCGGTGTCGATGAGGGTGACGCCGGCGTCGAGGGCGGCGTGCACGGTGGCGACGGCCCGGTCCTCGTCCGGGCGGTGCTCGATCGACAGCGGCATGGCGCCCAGGCCGACGGCGCCGACTCGGACGCCCGCGAGGGCGCGCCGGGGGTGGGGGTGGCTGTGCTGCACGGCGGGGTCCTCAGGGGGTGGGGGCGGCGAGGGTTTCGGCGACGGCGTCCGGCAGCCAGTCGGCCGTGTGGGAGAAGGTGAAACCCAGTTCCTTCGCCCTGGCGTTGCTCATGGCGTAGTGGCGGTCGAAGGAGAACGGGGACGCCGGCGCGGGCGCGGCCGTCACCCGGAAGCGGGGCTCCCGGCCGGTCCGGGCGGCCACGGCGACGGCCGCGGCGAAGGCCCGTACGTCGAGGGGGCCGTCGGAGCAGGCGTTGAGCGGACCGCTGAAGTCCGTCTCGGTGGCCGCCCATTGCAGGAGGGCGGCCAGTTCCCCGTAGTGGATGAACACCGTGGGCAGTTCCTCGGCGCGTACGGCGATCGGCTCGCCGCGCTCGACGCGCCGGGTGTAGTGCGCCAGACGGCCGGTGAACTCCTGTGCGCCGCCGCCCAGTACGTGGGCGCTGCGGACGGAGGCGAAGGTGAAGCCGCGGGCGCGGGTGAGGACGGCCTCCGCCTGCCGCTTGCCCTCGGCGTAGTGGGCCTCCCGGTACGCGGCTTCGTGCCAGGGCAGGTCCGGGGTCACCGGCCAGGCGGCCGGGTCCACGGTCTCCTCCGGCACCGGGGTGTCCGCGGGGACGGCCGGCAGCACGGTGGCGGCGGTTGCGGTGGCCGGGTCGTAGACCTCGATCGTGGAGGTCATGACGTACCGGCCGGTGCGGCCGGCGAAGACGCGGGCGGCGATCGCGGCCTGGACGGGCGTGTAGCAGACCTGGTCGACGACCACGTCGAAGGTGCGGGGGCCGAGGGCGGCCAGGAGGGCCGCCTCGTCGTCGCGGTCGACGACGAGGTGCTCCACACCGGCGGGCGGGCGGCCGGAGCCGCGGTTGATCACCGTGACCTGGTGTCCGGCGGCCGACAGCCGCTGGACCAGGAGCTTTCCGAAGTACCGGCTTCCGCCGATGACGCAGATCCTTTGCATGCCCTCACTGTGGGGGCCCGCCGTCATCAGCGGAAGTCATGCGTTTGTGGGTGGGTATTAAGGAAAACTGGTGACGGTCAGGGTCGGCGCGTGACCGGGGCCGGGGTCTTGCGGACGTGCAGGACGTGGGCGTCCAGGGGCAGTGGGCTGTGGCCGTGCAGGTGGAGGCCGGCGTCGGCGAGCAGGCGGGCGTAGTGGTCGGCGTCGCGTTCGCGGCCGCCGACGTTGCAGAGCATGTGCAGGTCCCAGGCGGTGGCCAGCGACGGGGAACCATCCGTGGGCAGGAGCCGTTCCACGATCAGCAGGTCGGCGTGGTCGGGCATCGCGCGGGCGCAGTGGCCGAGGATCTCCCGGCAGCGGTCGTCGTCCCAGTCGTGCAGGACGCGGGCGAGGACGTAGACGTCGCCTCCCGCGGGCACGTCGGCGAAATCGCCCGCCCGGTAGTCGCAGCGCGCGCCGCAGCCCGCGGCGTCGAGCAGGCGGCGGGCCGTGGCGACGGCGTGGGGGCGTTCGAGGAGGACGCCGCGCAGGTTCGGGTGGGCGGTGAGGATCTGGCGGAGCAGCTCCCCGTTGCCGCCCGCGACGTCGACGACGGTGGCGGGTGCGGACGCCCGGGCGGCGGCGGTGAGGGCCGGGTGGCCGGGGACCGGCCGGAACATGCGCGAGCTGGCGGCCATGGAACGGTCGAAGAGGTCGGCGAGTTCGGGGTCGCGGGCGAAGTGGTCGAAGTGGTTCTCGCCGAAGAGGTGGTCGAAGGCCGCCCGTCCGGTCCGTACGGAGTGGTCGAGTTCGCCGAAGGAGCGGTAGAACGGGCCGCCGTACATCAGGGCCAGGGGACGCATGGACGCGGGTGCGTCGGTGCGCAGCAGGGCGCCCAGTTCGGTGAGGCGGAATCCTTCCCCCGGGAGGTCCTCCCGGGTCACGGCGCCGAGCATGGCGAGGTAGCGCAGGAGGGTGGCGAGACCGCGGGGGTGGGTGCCGGTCAGGCGGGCGAGGTCCTCGGTGCCGCAGGCGGTGCGGGTGTCCATGGCGTCGGGCAGGCGCAGCCGGGCGAAGGAGGCGAGGGCCTGGGTGGTCCAGGCGCCGGTGAGCAGGTGGAGGAGCGTTTCGGCCGGGGGGCGGGCGGTGGTCTCGGCGGCGGGCCGGGGGTGCCCTTCGGGGTGGTTGGAGTCGTTCGGCTGGTCCGGGCGGTTCGTGTCCTCCAGGTGGGCGGCGAGGGCGTCGCGGTGGTCGCCGTGCGCGTAGAGCTCGAGGCGCCGGTAGGCGCAGGCCGCGGCGGCCGGGGTGGTGAAGTAGAGGACGGTGCCGTCCTCGTGGGGGTTGTAGCCGCCGCCGTCGGGGCGGGCTCCGTGCCGGGCGAGGACGGCGCACAGGCCGCGCAGGACCAGGGGGTCCGGGTGGTCGATCTCGAAGGCGAGGTGTGCCTCGTGTCCGTGGGCCCGCTCGTGGGCGGCGACCCGTTCCAGGCCGGAGTGCGGGGGCACGGACAGGGCGAAGACCTCGACCGCGCGGGGTTTCCCGTCGGCGCCGTGCACGCGCGGGCGCAGGATGCGCACGTCGAGTTCGTCGGGGTCGCGGCGGTGGCGGCGGGCGAGGCGCCCCCGGACGACGACGCTGGGGTGGGACGGGGTGTGGACCGTCAGCCCGCAGTCGGCGAGCCGGGCCCGCAGGGTCTCCTCGTCCGCCGGGAAGACGAGCATCCCGGCGTGGGCGAAGTGGCAGTGCCCGGCCAGCGCCCGCAGGTCCGCGCCCTCGATGCCGGGCAGGAGGAGCGGGAGGAGGGAGGCGCTGTCGTGCTCGCGGACGAACGCGGCGGCCGCGCGCAGGCGGGCCGTGTCGTCCAGCAGCATCGTTTCGTCGGAAAGGGTCGTCGTCGTCATCGTGGGGGAAGTCCTCAGGGGCCGGGTGGTGGGCAGGGCAGGGTGGGGCAGGGCGGGGCAGGGTGCGAGCGGGTGGTGGGCGGGGCCCGGGGGGAGAGAGCGGGGCCGGCGGGTCGGGGCCGGGGGCGGCTCGGTCAGACGCCGACGTAGTTCTCGGCGAACCAGTCCTGGTGGATGCGCGAGGTGCGCAGCGAGGCGATCCGGGAGCGGCGCAGGCCGGCCTGGAAGAACGATCCGGCCACCGCGTCCGCATCCGCGCCGGTGCCGGTGCCATCGCCCCCGTTGGCGTCGGCGTCGGGTGCCGCGTGCAGCAGCCGGGTCATCCACCCGGTGAACTCCTGCGCCCTCCAGATGTGGGCCAGGCACTGGTCGGAGTAGGTGCCGAGCCCGGTGGTGTCGCCCCGGGTGAGGGCGTCGGTGAGCGCCGCGGCCAGGAGCTCGGCCTCCAGGACCGCGAGGTTGGCGCCCTTCGCGGCGGCCGGGGCCAGCAGGCTCGCCGCATCGCCGGCGAGGAGGAGCGAGCCGTGCCGCAGCGGCTCGATCACCTCGCAGGTCAGGTCGAAGAGGCCGCGTTCCAGCAACGGGCCCCGGTGGAGCGGTCCGTGGTCCTCCGCCCGCATCCGTACGTCGAGCTCGTCCCAGACCCGCTGGTCGGACCAGGCGTCGGCGGCGGTGCCGCGCCGCCACTGGAGGTAGTAGCGGGTCACCTCCGGGGTGCGGGCCATGTGCCCGGCGAAGCCCCGCTCGTGGAGGGCGTAGCCGACGGCGTCGAGGCTCGGCGGGGCTTCGGCCAGGAGGCCGAGCCAGGTCACGCCGTGGTCGTGGTGGTGGCGGACCGCACCCGGGGGCAGGGAGCGGCGGGCCGCCCCGTACCGTCCGTCGCAGCCTGCTACGTAGCGGGCGGTCCAGCGGCTGGGGCGGCCGTCGGGCTCGCGCGCCGTGACGGACGGCCGGGTGCCGTCGGCGTCGTGGACGGCGAGGGCCTGGGTGTCGAAGCGGATGCGCCCGCCGCGGTCGAGGTAGTGGCCCAGGAGGTCCGTGACCAGGTTCTGCTGCGGGTAGACGTAGTGCTGTTCGCGCTGGCCGAGGAGGCCGTAGTCCAGACGGAACCGTCCCTCCCGGGTGCGGAACTCGCAGGTGCCGTGCCGGCGGCCGTGCCGGTGGAGGCCGTCGGCGAGGCCGTGCCGTTCCAGGATCCGCGCGGTGTTGGGGGCGAGGAACCCTGCGCGGGCCCGGTTCTCGACGTGGGAACGGGAGGCGCGTTCGAGGATGACGCAGTCGATGCCCGCGGTGAGCAGGAGGTTCCCGAGGAGCAGCCCGGCCGGGCCGGCGCCGAGGACGACCACGTCGACTGGTGCGCGTAAAGCGCGAGTTGTCTGGCTTTCCGTCATAGCGGGTGAAGCATAAGCACGCGAAGATCAGCGAACCTACGCGAGCCATCCCTTAGCGGGAATAGAGTGACAATCACCCTGGACGCCCCCGGCCCGTGACTCCGGGCCCGATGCCGGAGCCCCAGGGCCTGTCGGTAGCGTGCGCCGGGCGTGCGGTTGCGCCACGCGCTCCCGCGTACCCACTCTGAGCACCGGGGATGCCGGGTCAACGGCCGGCAGCCGGGGTGTCGGGGCCGCCGGTCCGGGCGACGCGGGAGGGAGATGGGGTCAGCCGGCCCGACGTCGGCTCCGCTTCCGCCGTGCCGTCCGCGGCCTCGCCGACGGGGGCGGGTACGGGGACGGGGACGCGGACAGCCGGGATTCGGACCTGGACGACCTTCCCGGACGGGACGCGGAACGCAGCCAGCCGGCCTCCGGCCTCACCGACCAGGAAACCCACGATCAGCAGGCCGCGCCCACCCTCCGCGTCGGCGCCGACGTCCGCGGCGGCCGCCGGATCCACACACGGCAGGACCGGGTCCCCGTCGGCGACGTCCAGCCACAGCCGGCCGCCACGGAGGGCCACGGTGACGCGCACACCGCACTCCGCGCTCCCGGCATGCCGGACGGCGTTGGAGAGCAGCTCCGTGGCAACGAGCAACAGCGCCTCCGCGCGCTCCGGGGCCACGTCCCAGCCCCGGGGCGCGCGACGCATGGCCGTCCGCAGAGATCGGAAGAGCGGCGGGTTGGGAAAGAGTGTTTGTCCGGGTGTGTATATATCGGTGGTGGGCGGATCATTAAAACGA
>NZ_JBFBGN010000213.1:0-7948 GCF_040684675.1 Streptomyces sp. NPDC089915
CCACCCCCGCCGGCGTTCGAGGCGCGGGGTCCGGGGCGGAGCCCCGAAGGCCCGGGCGCAGCCCCCGCCCCCCGCCGAGCCGCACCGCAGGTGACTCGGCGGTACGCTGACCACGCCCAATCCGCATCCCGAAGGGACACCGCCCCATGCCGCTCGAAGCCGGCCTGCTGGAGATCCTCGCCTGCCCCGCCTGCCACGCCCCCCTCCGGGACAACTCGGCGGACGAGACCGCTCCCGAGCTGATCTGCACCGGCCAGGACTGCGGCCTCGCGTACCCGGTCCGCGACGGCATCCCGGTCCTCCTCGTGGACGAGGCCCGCCGCCCCGCCTGACCCGGCGGCCCCGCGCCCCCGCTCGACCAGCCTGGATCCGTCAACCCCGCCGGAGGCCCCCATGCTCGACGAGTCACTCCTCGACGCACCGGACGATCTCGCCCGTGCCGACCGCCGCGGCCTGCTCCGCGGCGCCGCCGAGGCCGGGGCCAGGGTGCGCACCGCCGCCCGGCACGCCGCCGAGGCCGGCCTCGCGGACCTGCGCCCCGACGGCCGCCCCCGGGCGGTGCTCATCGCCGGCCCCGGCACCGCCGCCACGGGCGTCGCCGACCTCCTCGGCGCCCTCGCCGGAGCCTCCGCCCCGGTGACCCGCCTGCACCCCACCGGCGTCGCGCACGCCGCCGGGGCGCTGCGCTGGACCCTGCCCGGCTGGGCCGGCCCCGTGGACCTGCTGCTCATCGCCACCACCGACGGCACCGAGCCCGGCCTCGGCGTCCTCGCCGAACAGGCCTACCGGCGCGGCTGCACCGTCGTCGCCGTCGCCCCCGAGCGCTCGCCGCTCAGCGAGAGCGTCGACGGCGCCCACGGACTCCTCGTCCCGATGGCCAAGGCCCCGTACCAGGAGTACGACGAGTCGGCCGCCGCCGGCCCCGGCGCCCTGTGGGCCCTGCTCACCCCGCTGCTGGTGCTCCTCGACCGGGTCGGGCTGATCGCGGCCGCCCCGGACACCCTCCAGCTCGTCGCCGACCGCCTCGACCGCACCGCCGAACGCTGCGGCCCGGCCATCGCCACGTACTCCAACCCGGCCAAGACCCTCGCCGCCGAACTCGCCGACTCCCTCCCCCTCATCTGGAGCGAGGGCACCGGCGCCGGACCGGCCGGCCGCCGCTTCGCCGCGACCCTCGCCGAACTCGCCGGCCGCCCCGCGCTCGCCGCCGACCTCCCCGAGGCCCTGCCCGCGCACGGCGTCCTGCTCTCCGGGGCCTTCGCCGCCGGGGCCGACCCCGACGACTTCTTCCGCGACCGCGTCGAGGAGCCCCAGGCCCTGCGCGCCCGCGTCGTACTGCTGCGCGACCGGCCCACCGGCGGACTCACCGCCGCACCGGCCGCGCGCGAGCTCGCCCTCAGCCACGACACGGCCATCAGCGAGCTCGAACCGGAGGAGGGCGGGGAACTGGAACAGCTCGCCGAACTCCTCGCCGTCACCGACTTCGCCACCGCCTACCTGGCGCTGGCGGCCCGGGGACACAGCTGAGGCACACATCCGTGCCCGCACCGCACCAGCTCCAGGAAGACGACGACGATGGACCGCCTGACGAACACGATCCGCCCCTACGCATGGGGATCCACCACCGCGATCCCGGCCCTCCTCGGGGTCGAGCCCAGCGGTGAACCCCAGGCCGAGATGTGGATGGGCGCCCACCCCGGCGCCCCGTCCCGCCTCGACCGCGGAACGGGCGGGACCACCCTGTCGGCCGTCATCGCCGCCGACCCCGAGCGCGAGCTCGGCGCCGCCGCCGTCGCGAAGTTCGGCCCCGCCCTGCCGTTCCTCCTCAAGGTCCTCGCCGCCGGCGCCCCCCTCTCCCTCCAGGTCCACCCCGACCTCGCCCAGGCCCGGGCCGGCTACGAGGACGAGGAGCGCCGCGGCGTCCCGATCGACGCGGGCCACCGCAACTACAAGGACCCCAACCACAAGCCCGAACTGATCTGCGCCCTCACCCCCTTCGACGGGCTGTGCGGCTTCCGCCCGCCGCTGGAGGCCGCCGACCTCCTCGAAGGCCTCGGCGTCGACTCCCTGAAGCCGTACGTCGACCTGCTGCGCGCCCACCCCGAGGACGCGGCCCTGCGCGAGGTCCTCACCGCCGTCCTCAGCGCCGACCGCGAGGAGATGGCCCGCACCGTCGCCGAGACCGCGGCCGCCGCCGAGCGCCTCGGCGGCCCGTACGCCCCGTACGCGGGCCTCGTGCACGACTACCCCGGCGACCCGGGCGTGATCGCGGCCATGCTCCTCAACCACGTCCGGCTCCAGCCCGGCGAGGCCATGTTCCTCGGCGCCGGCATCCCGCACGCCTACCTCGACGGCCTCGGCGTCGAGCTCATGGCCAACTCGGACAACGTGCTGCGCTGCGGCCTCACGCCCAAGCACGTCGACGTCCCCGAGCTGCTGAAGGTCGTCGTCTTCGCACCCAGCGCCCCCGGCGTCCTGCGCCCCGAGGGCGACGGCGAGGAGGTCTACGAGACCCCCATCGACGAGTTCCGCCTCTCCCGCTTCGTCCTGGCCCCCGGCGGCGTCCCCCGCGCCCTCCCGGACACCGCCCCGCAGATCCTGCTCTGCACCGCCGGCGCCCCGGCCGTCGGCGAACTGGCCCTCGCCCCGGGCGAGTCCGTCTTCGTCCCCGCGGGCGAAAAGGTCGAACTGTCCGGAACCGGCACGGTCTTCCGGGCCACCGTCGTCATCTGACATCGCATCGGCCCCACGGGTAGCTGCAACAATGTGCGGCCGTAGCCAGTGGCCAGGAAAGGACATCCAGCACCCATGAGCGCGTCGGGCGGCACCAAGGCGATCGTGGCGGCACTCGCCGCCAACCTGGCCATCGCTGTGGCCAAGTTCGTGGCATTCCTCTTCAGCGGCTCCTCGTCGATGCTCGCGGAGAGCGTCCACTCGGTCGCCGACTCCGGCAACCAGGGCCTGCTCCTCCTCGGCGGCAAGAAGGCCCAGCGCGAGGCCACCCCGCAGCACCCCTTCGGGTACGGGCGCGAGCGCTACATCTACGCCTTCCTCGTCTCCATCGTCCTCTTCACCGTCGGCGGCATGTTCGCCATCTACGAGGGCTACGAGAAGATCCACGACCCGCACCCCATCGAGTCCTGGTACTGGCCCGTCGGCGTCCTCGTCTTCGCGGTCATCGCGGAGGGCTTCTCCTTCCGCACCGCCATCAAGGAGTCGAACGAGACCCGCGGCAACCAGTCCTGGGGCCAGTTCATCAAGAGCGCCAAGGCCCCCGAGCTGCCCGTGGTCCTGCTGGAGGACCTCGGCGCGCTCGTCGGCCTCGTCCTCGCCCTCCTCGGCGTCGGCCTCGCCCTCATCACCGGCGACGGCGTCTGGGACGGCGTCGGCACCCTGTGCATCGGCGTCCTGCTGATCGCCATCGCCGTCATCCTCGCCCTGGAGACCAAGTCCCTCCTGCTCGGCGAGTCCGCCGGCACCGCCGAGGTCGAGAAGATCAAGGCCGCGCTCGTCGACGGGGACACCGTCACCGGCGTCATCCACATGCGCACCCTGCACCTCGGCCCCGAGGAGCTCCTGGTCGCCGCCAAGATCGCCGTCCAGCACGACGACACCGCGACCGAGGTGGCCAACGCCATCAACGCCGCCGAGGCCCGCATCCGCGCCTCCGTGCCGATCGCCCGCGTGATCTACCTGGAGCCCGACATCTACAACCCCGACGCCGCCAAGGCCGACGGCCGCTGACCGGCCCGGCCGGCCCGGCCGGCTCCGGACGTACGAAGGCCCCCGCAGCTCACCACGAGCAGCGGGGGCCTTCGCCCGTGAAAGGAGGGGGACGCTACGACTGGGCGTCCGCGCGCTCACCGGCCGCGGCCGCCGCGGCCGGCTCGCCCTGCTCGGCCTGCTCGGAAGCCGGAGCGTCCGCGGCCACCGGGGCCTCGGCCCGCCTGCGCGCCCGCCGGGACACGAACGCCAGCACCGCGCCGGCCACCAGCACCAGCGCACCGGCCAGCTGCCCCCACACGGCCAGCTTCGCCATCGGGTACATCACGACCTTGGCGGAGATGCCGTCCACCGGGACCGGACCGTTGTTCGCGTACTGCGAGCCGTCCGAGTTCATCCGGTTGTCGCCCATCAGGAACACGGACCCCTCGGGCACCGTCACGTCGAAGGCCACCGCCGAAGGGTTCTTCCACTGCTCCAGGTACGGCTCGTCCAGCGGATCACCGTTGAGCACCAGCCGGTACTGGCCGCTGGTCTTGCTGCTCGGCTTGTACCGGATGCGGTCCCCGCCCACGGCGATGACCCGGTTCATCTGCGTCTTCTGCAGGGACCACGGAACGGAGACGAGGACGACGTCCCCCCGGCGCAGCTTCCCCGTGTCCACCGGCTCCAGGTAGATGCTCTCCCCGTCGGTGTAGGTCGGCGCCATCTGCCAGCCGGCCGCCTTGCCCATCGAGAAGCGCGACGGAGGGTCGACGGCCTTCGCCACGGTCACCCCGCCGAGGATGACCGCTCCGAGCACCAGCAGGACGATCGCCGCGATCCCGCGTCTGCGTCCTGGCCTGTGTGTCATTTCGTCCCTTCCGATGTACCTGCCTTGCATCGTAGGTCGACGGCGAGGCACGGAATGCCGCCGGGGGCCCGGTGCGCCAAGTCCGTACATACCGATTCGGACACTGCCCGTACGCCGCCGGGTCCCGTACCGGAGCGGTACGGGACCCGGCGGACGGGGCGCGGGAGGGGCGGCTACCCGATCTCGCGCAGGACCTCCAGGACGGCCGGCCCGTCGGGCGCCGACCCGAGCCGGTCGCGGAACCCGCCGTCCATCAGCTTGCGCGACAGCAGGGCCAGGATCCGCAGGTGCTCGTCCCCGGCGGCGGCCTCCGGCACCGCGATCATGAAGACGAGCCGGGCCCTGGTGCCGTCGAGGGAGCCCCACTCGATGCCCTCGGAGGACCGGGCGAAGCCCACCGTGGGGCGGACGACCGCGTCCGTCTTGGCGTGCGGGATCGCGATCGACTCGCCGAGCCCGGTCGTGCCCTGCGCCTCCCGGGCGAGGGCGACGCGGACGAGCTCCTCGACGTCACGGACGTTGCCGGTGGTGGCCAGCACCTCGGCCATCTCGCGGATCGCCGCCTCCTTGGAGTCCGCCGACAGCTCCGTCCTGACGGTCCGCTCCGTCAGGTAGCCGGACAGCACCTCCGCCTCCTCGGCGGGCCCGGCCCCGGCGGCCGGGGCGGCGGCGGCCACGGCCGTACCGCCCGCCCCGGCGCCCACCCCGGCGAGCACCGGCTCGGGCACCGCGGCCGTCTCCGGCGCGGCGGCCCGGGCGGCCCTGCGGGCCTTGAGCTCGATCAGCGCGTTCGTGGTCAGCGCGGTCACGACCGTGCCGATGGCGATCGCGACGAAGAACATCGCCACACCGCTGATCGCGCCGAACAGCGAGACGACCGGACCGCCGTGCGGCACCGAGTTCCCGACCCCGGCCAGCCCGGCCACCGCACCGGCGACCGCGCCGCCGAGCATGTTGGCGGGGATGACCTGCGCGGGCCGCGCGGCGGCGAAGGGGATCGCCCCCTCCGAGATCCCGAAGAAGCCCATGAACAGGGCGGCCATGCCGGCCTCCCGCTCCTGGTCGGTGTAGAGCCTGCGGCGCAGCAGCGTCGCCAGCCCCTGGCCGAGCGGCATGACGGGGATGGCGGCGGCGGCCATGCCCATGACCGCGTTGTTGGTGCCGATGAGGCCCACGGCCACGAGGAAGGCCGTCTTGTTGACCGGGCCGCCCATGTCGAAGGCGATCATCAGGCCGATCAGGGCGCCGAGGACGATGGCGCTGGAGCCGGTCATCCCGTTCAGCCAGTCGGTCAGGTGCGTGAACACCCAGGAGATGGGCTGCCCGATGACGTAGATGTAGAACAGCCCGAGCGCCAGAGTCGACGCGATCGGGATCACGATGATCGGCATGATCGGCTGGACGAACCTCGGGACCTTGACCTTCTTGATCCAGATCACCAGGTAGCCGGCGAGGAAGCCGGTGGCGATGGCGCCCAGGAAGCCCGCGTTGGCGTCCGCACCGTAGATGTTCACGGCGTCGGCGGCCAGGAACCCGCCGATCATGCCCGGCACGAGCGCGGGCCGGTCACCGAGCGCGTGGGCGATGTAGCCCGAGAAGATCGGCAGCATCAGCTTGAAGCCGAGACCGCCCAGGGAGTTGACGTAGAACCAGAACGAGTCCTTGTCGAACTCGATGCCCTTGGGCGTGGTGTGCCCGCCGAGCGCGATCGAGACCGCGAGCAGCAGACCGCCCACGACGACGAACGGGATCATGTGGGACACGCCGTTCATCAGCGCCTTGTACGCGGCGCTGCGCTCCCTGCCCCCGCCCGCCGGACCGCCGCCGGCCGCGGACCCGCTCTGCACCGGGGCGGTCCGTACCCGTTCGATCAGTTCCTTCGGCCGGTGGATGCCGTCCGCGACGCCCGTGGAGAGCACCCGCTTGCCGGCGAAGCGGGCGCGGTCGACCTCCTTGTCGGCGGCGATGATGATCCCGTCCGCCTCTCTGACATCGTTGTCAGAGAGGACGTTCTCCGCGCCGATCGAGCCCTGCGTCTCCACCTTCATCTCCACGCCGAGCTCGGCGGCGGCCTGCTGGAGCTTCTCCGCGGCCATGTAGGTGTGTGCGATCCCCGTGGGGCACGCGGTGACGGCGAGCAGCCTCAGCCGCTCCTGCCCGTTCGCGCCTCCGCCACCGGGAGGGCCGGCCGTAGTACTCACGTGGAATCTCCTTCGCGCGATGGGTCCGTCCAACGGAATCCTCCACCAGATAAGGAGTGGATCAAAAGTCCGAAAGGCCCCGAACCTTCTGCCGGACGGCCCGAAAACAGGCCGTGACTCGTTCCCGTACGGGCTGGGGCCCGCTGCGCCGATCGGTGTAGATTCGTCATCAGTGTCAGGCGTCGCTGCTGATGGCGGTCGGGCGGTCCTCGTGACCGGCCGAGGGGAGAGAGGGCCCCGCGACGGACTGTGCTCGGCGCACCGGCCCGCCCGTGCGCGGCTCAGCCGTACCCACACCTCTCGACCCATGAGGAGCAGCACCCATGGACTTCAAGGTCGCCGACCTTTCCCTTGCCGTCTTCGGCCGCAAGGAGATCACCCTGGCCGAGCACGAGATGCCGGGTCTGATGTCGATCCGCCGGGAGTACGCCGAGGCGCAGCCGCTGGCCGGCGCCCGTATCACCGGTTCGCTGCACATGACCGTGCAGACCGCCGTCCTGATCGAGACCCTGGTCGCGCTCGGCGCCGACGTCCGCTGGGCCTCCTGCAACATCTTCTCCACCCAGGACCACGCGGCCGCCGCCATCGCCGTCGGCCCGAACGGCACCCCGGAGAACCCGCAGGGCGTTCCGGTCTTCGCCTGGAAGGGCGAGACGCTGGAGGAGTACTGGTGGTGCACGGAGCAGGCGCTGACCTGGCCGAACACCCCCACCGGCGGCCCGAACATGATCCTCGACGACGGTGGTGACGCCACCCTCCTCGTCCACAAGGGCGTCGAGTTCGAGAAGGCCGGCGCGGCCCCGGACCCGTCCACGGCGGACTCCGAGGAGTACGGCCACATCCTCACCCTGCTCAACCGCACCCTCGGCGAGACCCCGCAGAAGTGGACCCAGCTGGCGTCCGAGATCCGCGGTGTGACGGAGGAGACCACGACGGGTGTCCACCGTCTCTACGAGATGATGGCCTCGGGTGACCTGCTGTTCCCGGCGATCAACGTGAACGACGCGGTGACGAAGTCGAAGTTCGACAACAAGTACGGCTGCCGTCACTCGCTGATCGACGGCATCAACCGTGCCACCGACGTGCTGATCGGCGGCAAGGTGGCGGTGGTCTTCGGTTACGGCGACGTCGGCAAGGGCTGCGCGGAGTCGCTGCGCGGTCAGGGTGCGCG
>NZ_JBFBGN010000214.1:0-7484 GCF_040684675.1 Streptomyces sp. NPDC089915
GGCGGGCCCGCACCGCGAGCCCCCGAAGACCCCGCCCCTACCCCACCGCCCCCCGCACCCGCCTCCGGTGGCGGGCCACGCGTTCGCGGTTGCCGCAGACTTCGCTGGAGCACCAGCGGCGGCGGTGGCCGCGGGAGGTGTCCAGGTAGAGGCGGGCGCAGCCGTCGCCGCCGCAGGAGCGCAGGAGGGCCAGGTCGCCGGGGTCGGTGAGGAGTTCCACCGCGTCCCGGGCCACCGTGGCGAGCAGGCCCGCGCACTCCACGCCGCCGCGCAGCTCCCGCACCAGGTGACCCTCCCGGTCACGGACCGCGCACACGCCCGGGGGCGGTCCGGCGGCGGCCTCGTTGACGCGGGCCAGGGCGGCCTCCTCCGGGGCGGTCCCGGCCAGTTCGGCGCGGACGAGGCGGTCGACGTCGCGGCGCAGCCGGCGGAAGGCCTCCACCCAGTCGGGCCCGAGCCGGCCGAGCGGGGTCCGGTCGGGGACCAGCCCGGCGCCGACCAGCCACAGGCGCAGCTCGTCGCCGTCGTGGATGGCCTCGGCCCCCTGGGGGGTCCGGGTGGCCAGCAGGTCCAGACAGACCCGCCCGGAGTCGAACCACATGCCCGTCACCGCCTCGGTCGTCGCCGTGGGACGCCTCCCCAGAGTGCCGTCGCCGACCGGGAAGCGGAAGCCCCCGCGCGGGCTACGCGGGCGGCGGGTCGTCGTGCAGCAGGCGCTGGAACAGCCGGTGGTCGCGCCAGGCGCCGTTGATGTGGAGGTAGCGGGGGGCGAGTCCGTACTCGGTGAAGCCGGCCTTGGCGAGGACCCGCATGGAGGCGGTGTTGTCGACGAGGGTGCCGGCCTCGATCCGGTGCAGCCCGAGCTCGTCGCGGGCGGCGCGGACGACCTCCTCCAGGCCGGCGGTGGCCAGGCCCCTGCCGTGCCAGGCCCGGTCGACCCAGTAGCCGACGCCGCCGCTGCACAGCGGCCCGCGGGCGATGCTGCCGAGGTTCATCGCCCCGACGACGGCGCCGGTCGCCGTCTCCGTGAACACGTACGGGACCAGCCGCCCCGCGTCCCGTTCGTCGAGCATACCCTCGACGCGGGCCCGCTGTCCCGCCTCGGTGTAGAACGCCTCGGGCCGCTCGGGCTCGTAGGGGGCCATGTGCTCCCGGTTGCGCCGCAGTACGTCGGCCAGCCCGGCCGCGTCGCCGACGGCCAGGCCCCTCATCTCCACCCCGTTGATCACCATGCGGGCACGCTAACGGACGGCCCCGGCCCCGCTCCAGCCCTCGCCGTCGCCGGGGTCCAGCGAGAGCCGGTAGCCGCGCTTGACCACCGTCTGGATCAGGTTCGGTACGCCCAGGGCGGCCCGCAGCCGGGCCATCGCCGTCTCGACGGCGTGCTCGTCGCGCCCGGCCCCGGGCAGCGCGGCCAGCAGGTCCGCCCGCGACACCACCCAGCCGGGCCGCCGGGCCAGGGCGGACAGCAGGGCCATCCCGGCCGGCGGTACGGGGCGCAGCCGGTCGTCGACGACCGCCGCGTGCCCCCGGATCTCCAGCCGGTGCCCGGCGACGGGCAGGACCCGGGCGCGGCCGGGGAGTTCCTGGCAGAGCAGCTGCACCAGCGGTCCGAGGCGGAACCGCTCGGGCTGGACGGTCGCGACGGCCTCGCCCTGGAGCGGCAGCGCGGTCACGGGGCCCACGCACGCGGCGAGCACCGGCCCCCGCAGCGCGTCCAGCACCGCCTCGCGCAGTCCGCGTTCGCCGGCCCGGGACAGCAGGGAGGCGGCGGCGGGCGCGGAGGTGAAGGTGACGGCGTCCACGGAGCCGACGGCGACGGCGTCCAGCAGCCGGTCCAGGGGGGCGAGGTCCTCGGGCGGCATCCACCGGTAGACGGGCACGGGCACCACCTCGGCCCCGCCGTCGCGCAGCGCCTCCACGAAGCCGGGCAGCGGCTCGCCGTGCAGCTGGAGTGCGATGCGCCGGCCGGCGACCGGGCCGGCCAGCAGCCGGTCGAGGACCTCGGCCAGGGATTCGGACTGCGGGGACCAGGACTCCACCAGGCCGGCGGCCCGTACGGCGCCCTTGACCTTGGGCCCGCGCGCGAGGAGTTCGGTGGCGCGCAGCCGGTCCAGCAGCCGCTCGCCGATGCCCCATCCGTCGGCGGCCTCGATCCAGCCCCGGAAGCCGATGGCGGTGGTGGCGACGACGGCGTCCGGCGGGTCGTCGACGAGTGCGCGGGTGGCGGCCAGCAGCTCGCCGTCGTCGGCGAGGGGGACGATCCGCAGCGCGGGTGCGTGGACGACCGCCGCGCCGCGCCGGCGCAGCAGGGCGATCAGCTCGTCCGCGCGCCGTGCGGCGGTGACTCCGACGGTGAAGCCCGCGAGGGGGCCGTGCGTAGCGTCGTCCATCGTGGTGACCTGCCTTGCCCAGTGACCGGTGCGTCTGTTCCCGGGGCCGGCGCCGGCCCCGGCGTCGTCGAGCCGGCCGACGGCGCTGTCGGCCGGCTCGACGCCTCGGTGTCCGAGCCTGTCAACCCGTCGTGTCGGGCTCGGTTCCGCCGTATTTCGGTGCCGTTAACCGGCCTTGGGCCCTCGCGACGCCGCTCACACCGCCGTGAGCTGTGCCTTCTCCCCGTTCTGTGCCGTCTCGGGGCCGGTGGCCGCGGTCGCGGGGCGGCGGAGGTATACCGCCCAGGTGACGGCGCAGCAGACGGCGTAGAAGCCGAGGAAGGCGACGAAGGCGGCGGTGCCGGTGCCCGAGGCGGAGAAGGCCTCGCGGAAGGCCAGGTTGATGCCGAGGCCGCCGAGCGCGCCGACGGCGCCGATCAGGCCCATGGCGGCCCCGGACAGCCGCCGCCCCTGCGCGGCGGCCTCCTCGCGGCCGAGGCCGCGGGCGAGGGCCTGGGCCTGGAAGATGCCCGGGATCATCTTGTACGTGGAGCCGTTGCCGAGCCCGCTGAGCGCGAACAGGGCGGTGAAGCCGACGAGGAACACGGGCAGGGACTCCCGTACGGAGGCCAGGACGACCACCCCGGTCGCGGCGGCCATCGCCACGAAGGCCGCGAGGGTGATCCGCGCCCCGCCGTAGCGGTCGGCGAGCGCCCCGCCGACGGGCCGGACGAGGGAGCCGAGCAGCGGGCCGATGAAGGTGAGGGAGGCGGCCTGGAGCGGGGTCCGGCCGAACTGGGTCTGCAGGACGAGGCCGAAGGCGAAGCTGTAGCCGATGAAGGAGCCGAAGCAGCCGACGTACAGCAGGGCCATGATCCAGGTGTGCGGCTGGCGGACGGCTTCGCGCACCGCGCCCGCGTCGCCCCGTACGGGGGCCAGGTTGTCCATGCGGACGAGGGCCAGCGCGGCGGCGGCGACGATCAGCGGGAGGTAGGCGGCGAGCAGCAGCCGGGGGTGTCCGGCGCCGGCGGTGGCGATGACGAGCAGCGCGGCGAGCTGGACGACGGGGACGCCGATGTTGCCGCCGCCGGCGTTGAGGCCGAGGGCCCAGCCCTTCTTCCGCAGCGGGAAGAAGGCGTTGATGTTGGTCATGGAGGAGGCGAAGTTGCCGCCGCCGACGCCGGTGAGCGCGGCGACGGCGAGGAAGGTCCCGTACGGGGTGCCGGGTTCCATGACGAGGAGTGCGGCGGTGGTCGGCGCGAGGAGCAGCAGGGCGCTGACGACGGTCCAGTTGCGGCCGCCGAAGCGGGCGACGGCGAAGGTGTAGGGGATGCGGACGAGGCCGCCGACGGTGGTGGCGGTGGCGATGAGGAAGAACTTCCCGGCGGGGTCGATCCCGTAGGCGGGGCCCATGAAGAGCACCATCACGGACCACAGGGACCAGATGGAGAAGCCGATGTGTTCGGAGAGGACGGAGTAGAGCAGGTTGCGGCGGGCGGTGCGTTCGCCGGTCTCCCGCCAGAAGGTCTCGTCCTCGGGGTCCCAGTGTTCGATCCAGCGGCCGCCCCGGCGGCCTTGCGGCCGGTTTCCGTTCATCACACGCCTCCACAGCTGTCGCGTCCGTGGTGGCGACGCTAGGAACGGCGCGTTTCGGCCCCGGTCCCCGCCGGATGACCGGGGGGAAACCTTGCTCTCACCCGCCGTGCGGGCCGGGTGTGAGCGCGGCCGGGAGGCGGCCGCCCGGGGGGAGTTCCAGCCAGCGGTGGGCTTCCTGGAGTTCGGCGGCGGCGCGGGCGAGGGCGTCCAGGCCGGGGTGGCGCAGGCCCGCGCGCCAGACCATGGACAGCGGGGAGAGCGGTACGGGGTCCACGAGGGGGCGTCTGACGCAGCCGGGGATGTCGGCGAAGACGACGGTGACCAGGACGGGGTTGCGGGTCTTGGCCATCACCCGGACGAACTCCTCCTTGCCGATGGCCACGGGTGCGGGCGGGGCCAGGGCGATGCCCCGTCCGGCGAACAGCTCGCGGGCCAGGCCGGTCCACTCCAGGGTGCGCGGGTTCCCGGCGCCGGCGTAGACGCTCTCCCCGGCGAGCGCGTCGAGCGGTACGGCTTCCAGTGCGGCCAGCGGGTGGTCCTCGGGCAGGAGCACGGCGAGGGGTTCGTGGCGTACGGGCCGGTGGGCGAGGCGGGAGCGCAGGGCGGGGTCCAGGCCGTCGAAGTAGCCGAAGGAGACGTCGAGCCGGCCGGCGGCGATCTCGGCGGCGGCGTGGGTGAGGCCGCTTTCGAAGCGGGCCATCAGCTCGTGGCCGGGGGCGAGTTCGCGGGCCCGTTCCAGGACGAGGCGGGCGGTGGTGGGGCCGTCGGTGTTGAGGTCGACGAGGAGGGCGGGGGGCGGTCCGGCGAAGGCGGCGGCGAGTTCCCCGTGGGCGCGGAGCACCTCGCGGGCGTGGGGCAGCAGGCGCGCGCCGTCGGCGGTGAGTTCGACGGCCCGGGTGGTGCGGGTGAACAGGGTGGTGCCGAGGGTCCGTTCGAGGCGGCGGACGTCGCGGCTGAGGGCCTGCTGGGCCACGTAGAGGCGGGCGGCGGCGCGGGTGAAGTGCAGTTCCTCGGCGACGGCGAGGAAGCCGCGCAGCAGCCGGGGGTCCACGTCGGGGGAGGTCACCGGGGAACATTAACAACGGGAGGGCGTGAATGGCCCCCGAACAGGTGTTGGACCGCCGCGGGGGCCGGGCCGCAGGCTCGGGGCATGCCGCAAGAGACCCCGCTCATGGCCGTGACGGGCACCACCCTGGTCCTGGCCTCCCCCGCGCCCTCCCCCGCCGGACGCCCCGCCCCCGTCCGGCCTTCCGCCGCCGCCCGCCTCCTGGGCCCGTACGCCCGGCTGTTCGCCGTCCCGGGGGCGCGCGGGTTCACCGCCGGGAACCTGCTCGCCCGCCTGCCCATGGGCATGTTCGGGATCAGCGCGGTCCTGATGATCGCCGGCCAGCGCGGCTCGTACGCCCTCGCCGGCGCCGTCACCGCGACCGGGATGGCCGCCACCGCCGTCGTCGCCCCGTGGACGGCCCGGCTCGTCGACCGGTACGGGCAGGCCCGGACCGCCGTCCCCGCCACCGTGATCGCGGTCCTCGGCTCGCTCTCCCTGGTCCTGTGCGTCCGTACGCAGGCCCCGGCCTGGACCCTGTTCGCCTCCTACGCGGCCACCGCCACCACCCCCAACATCGGCGGCCTGTCCCGGGCCCGCTGGACGCACCTGCTGCCCCGGTCCGCCCACCACACCGCGATGTCCTTCGAACAGGCCGCCGACGAGCTGTGCTTCATGCTCGGGCCGGTCCTCGCCGCCTTCCTGTGCACCGCCGCCTTCCCGGAGGCGGGCACCCTCACGGGGGCGGTGCTGCTGCTGACCGGCATGCTGGTGTTCACCGCGCACCGCGCCACCGAACCCCCGCCCGGCGGGGCGCGGCGGTCCGGAGGGGGCCGGTCCCCGCTGCGCGCGCTGGCGCCGCTGCTCGGGCTGTTCCTCGCCACCGGCCTGGTCTTCGGCTCGATGGAGGTCACCTCGGTGGCCCACCTCTCCGCCCTGGGCCTGGGCGGCGCGTCCGGCCCGGTCCTCGCGCTCCAGGCGGCGGGGTCGTGCGCGGCCGGCCTGCTGTACGGGGCCCGGCGCCCGAGGAGCCTGCGGACCTGCCTGCTCGCGCTGGCCGGGGCGATGGCCCTGCCGTGGGCGGCGGCCGCCACGGGCTCCCTCGCGGCGCTGGCGGCGGCCCTGCTGCTGGCCGGCATGGCGACGGCGCCGGTGATGGTCACCGCGATGGGGCTGGTCCAGTCCCGTACTCCCGGGGGCCGTCTCAACGAGGGCCTGACGCTGGCCGTCACCGCGATCCTCGCGGGGATCGCGGCCGGGTCCGCGACGGCGGGCCTGGCGGTGGACGGGTGGGGCACGGGGACGGCGTACCTCCTGCCGGCGGCCGCGGCCCTGACCGCACTGCTTATCGGATCGGCGACTCCACGACCCGGCCGTTGATCGGGATTTCATCCGGCTGCCGGGTGAAATCACCGCGTGGGTCGCACCCTTCCAGGCCGCAATCCGCCATAACTGGGGAGGCTTTCCCCCAAACCCTTCCCTTAGCGGAGGAACTCCCCTTGCCTGCTTCGCGCTCCGTCTCGTCGGCCCTGATCGTCGCGGCCGTCACCGCGTCCTGTCTGATGCCGGCCGTGCCCGCCCTGGCGGACTCCTCGCACGTCCGCTTCTCCCAGCCGTACGTCCCCTCCATCGCCCCCGGGAAGACGGGCCGCGTCGTCATCGCGGCCCTGAACGGGGCGGACCCGGCGCACAGCGGCACCTTCCGGATCACCGCCCCGGAGCGGACCACGTTCCCGGAGGCGCGGTTCTACTGGAACGGCCAGCGGGCCGGCGGCTCGTGCAACCGCTCCAAGGACGCACGCCTGCTGACCTGCAACGCGGGGACCCGCGCCGGTTTCGCCTTCGCGGCCAACACGCAGACCCGGCTGGCGGTTTCCCTCAAGGTGGACGCGAACGCCCCCGAGGGCACCACGCTGGACGGCGGCGAGTGGTCGGACGGCAAGGAGGCGCCGGCCCTCTTCGCCGTGGCCACCCCGGTACGGGGGCCGAAGGGCGACGACGGCCCGCCCGGACAGGACGGCCACGACGGGCACGACGGCCACGAGGGGCACGAGGGCAAGCCGGGCCACCACGGCAAGCCCGGCCGCCCGGGCCCCAAGGGCGACAAGGGCGACAAGGGGGACACCGGCGACCGGGGCCCCAAGGGCGACCGCGGCGACACGGGCGACCGGGGCCCGAAGGGCGACCGCGGCGACACCGGCCCGCAGGGCCCCAAGGGCGACACGGGCCCGGCCGGGGGCCCGCAGGGTCCCAAGGGCGACAAGGGCGACACGGGCGAGCGCGGCCCGAAGGGCGACCGGGGCGACACCGGCGAGCGCGGCCCCAAGGGCCACACCGGCGACACCGGCCACCAGGGCCCCAAGGGCGACCGCGGCCCGGCCGGCCCCCAGGGCCCCGAGGGCCCGCACGGCCCGAAGGGCGACCGGGGCCCGAAGGGCGACACCGGCGACACCGGCCCGCAGGGCCCCAAG
>NZ_JBFBGN010000215.1:0-7393 GCF_040684675.1 Streptomyces sp. NPDC089915
GAAGACGACGGGCCGTGTCGCCGGGAAGACGGCTGCTGGTGTGGCCAAGCCGGTCGGCACGGCCATGCGCAAGACCGGTGCCGCCGCGATACGGGATCCAGCCGCCCCCACCACCCACAACCGGACCGGGCGACCCGTCGCCGGTGCTCCGCGCGGGCCGCGCCGCCGCGTCCGCTCCCCCGCCGGGTCCCCGTACCTCGGTACCGCGCGCGACCCGCACCGCCGCCTCCGCGCCGGCGCCGGTGGTCGTTCCGCTCATGGCCGGTGGCCTCCCCGTGCAGCGGGCCGTGCCGGCCCGGGGCGGCGCGCCGCTGCCCGTGGCGCCGCTCAGTGTGCCGGCGGCGGCCGCGCCCCTGGAGCTGCCCCCGGCCCAGCGGTTCCCCTCCTTCGGCTTCGGCTCGAGGTCGGGCTCCGGGTCCGGGTCCGGGTCCGGGTCCGGTCGTTCCATCGGCGCGCTCGCGGCCGCCGCCTCGGCGAGCGTGGCGTCGACGCTGGGGCACCTGCGGCCCCCGGCGCCGCAGGCCACGCCCCAGGGACCCCCGCCTCCGTCCGAGCCGCCGCCGGCCTACTCCGGCCCGCCCCCGGCCGGCCCGCCCCCGGCCGTCGTGCGTCCGGCGGCCGGGCAGGACGATCCGCCCGGGTACACCGAGGTCCCCGCCGGCGCGTTCGACCCCCGCCAGCTGACCGAGTTCCAGCTGGACGCGCTCGTGCACCGGATCATCGACCGCGTCACCCGCCTCGTCCGCGCCGAACTCCGCATGGACCGCGAGCGGATCGGCAGGCTCCGCGATCCGCGCGCCTGAGTGACCCCGGGTCACCGGCCCGGACCCCCTCACCGCAGTACGACAGGAAGGCCCACTTCGGATGTCCCGCCAGGACCCCGGATCCACCATCTGGTTCACCCTCACCATCGACGGCGAGAGCCTCGGCCACTTCAACGGATGCGAAGGCCTGTCGTCCCAGGTGGAGGTCGAGCACCGGCAGGAGGGCGGCAACAACGGCTTCGTGTGGCACCTGCCCACCCGGGTCACGTTCTCCACCATCCGGCTCACCCGCCCGCTCACTCCGGACACCGCGAAGGTCGCCAAGTGGATCTCGTCGGTCCAGACGGGGATCAAGCGGCCCACCGCCAAGATCGCGGCGCTGCGGGCCGACGGCTCGCTGGTGGCCCGCTGGGGGCTGATCGACGTGCTGCCGGTGAGCTGGCAGGGCCCGACCCTCGATCCCGCGAACCCCGCCGTGGCCACGGAGGTCCTGGAGATCGCCCACCACGGGTTCACGGACTGACGGCGCAGCGGGGCGGCGGAGTAGCGGAGCGGACAGGAAGGCGAGGAGGCAATACCCATGGCCACGAACGGCAGGGGCGCGGGCAAGAGCCTGGTCCGGGCGTCGCTGGCGATCCACGAACCCCCGGTCGGGACGAGCACGACCCCCGGGGCGCTGATGCGGACGTTCGGCTTCGAGTTCAATCCGGCACAGCTGTCGCTGAGCCAGCGCGCGCAGTGGAAGGCGACGCCCACGATGGCCGTGCGCGACGGTTCCAAGCCGGAGTTCATGGGCGCGGACCCGCGCGAGATGACCGTGGAGATCTTCCTGGACTCGTCGGCCGAGCCGACGGACAACACGGTGCTGAAGAAGGTCGAATCGCTGCTGGACTGCTGCGAGGTGACCGCGCGGAGCATCGACGCCGACCAGCCGTCGCCGCCGTGGGTGGTGCTCGAATGGGGGTCGTTCTCCACGGCCCGTTTCGTGGCGTACGTGGGTTCCGTCGAGGCCTCGTACACCCTCTTCGGGACCACGGGCGTGCCGATCCGCGCCACCTGCCAGGTGCACCTGGTGGAGATCCCGGGGAAGACCAAGGGCCAGAACCCGACGTCCGGCGCGCTCACCGCGCAGCGGGTGCACCGGGTCGTGGCCGGCGACTCGCTGCAGTCCCTGGCGTGGCGGGAGTACGGCACGGCCACGGTCTGGCGGGCGATCGCCGAGCTCAACGGCATCGACGACCCCTCCCGGCTGCGCGCGGGCACCGAACTGGTGCTCCCCGCGCGCGAGGAGGTGACGGGCTGATGGTGCTGCCCGCGTTCTCCAGCATCATGCAGGTGCGGATCGGCCCCGCGAAGCTGCCCGACGACATCGCCTCGATGCTCGTCGAGGGCTGGGTCGACCAGGGCGTCGGTGTGCCCGCCGCGTTCCGGCTGACCTTCCGCGACCCGTACCGCCAGGTCCTGGGCAGGCTCGGCGTCACCTTCGGCACGCGGGTGGTCCTCACTCCGGTCGCCGACGGCCAGGGCGGCGGCAAGCCGCTGCTGACGGGTGAGGTCACCGCGCTGGAGGCCGACTACGACGGCACCGGCACCTTCACCGTGATCCGCGGCTACGACTTCGGGCACCGGATGATGCGCCGGCGCCGTGTGGAGGCCTACCGCAACCAGAAGGCATCCGACATCGCGCGCAAGCTCGCCGCCCTGGACGGCGTACCGATCGGCCGGATCCAGCCGACGAAGGGCGCGTACGGGTTCATCAGCCAGTCCAACGTCACCGACTGGGACTTCCTGTCGCGGCTGGCCGACGAGAACGACATGGTGATGTCCCTGGACTCCCGGGGGAAGTTCCGGTTCGTCAGGCCGACGCCTTCGGCCGGCGCGCCGTCTCCGAAGACCGACGGCGACAAGAGCCCCTTCGTGCTCAAGGCCGGTCACGACATCCTGCGGCTGCGGGCGGCGGTCACGGCCGCGGACCAGGTCGGCACGGTCGAGTCGCGCGGCTGGAACGTCACCACCAAGAAGAAGATCGTCGAGACGGCGCCGGTCACCGCCGACCCGGGCATCTCCATCGGCATGACACCGGGCCAGGCGGCCGGGAGGTTCGCGCCGGCGCAGCTCGTCGAGACGGCCACGCCGTACGACCGGCAGGACGAGGTCCGGCAGGCCGCCGAGGCGCTCGCCGCCGACGTCACCTCGTCGTTCGCGGAGCTGGAGGTCGCGGTGTACGGCAGTCCCGAGCTGCGGCCGGGGGTGGCGGTGGCCCTGAGCGCCGTGGGCAGGCCCTTCGAGGGCAAGTACACGGTGACCTCCGTGCGGCACGTCTTCGGCGACGGCCGGCACTACGAGTCGTGGATCACGGTCAGCGGCCGCCAGTGGCGCTCCCTGTACGGGCTGGCGTCGGGCGGGGGCGGCGGCGCGGACGCCGCGAGCGCCTCCCGGCTGCCGGGCGTCGCGAACGCGATCGTCACCGACGTGCAGGACCCGCTGAAGCAGGGCCGGGTCAAGCTCCAGTTCCCCTGGCTGGACGACACGTACGTGAGCGACTGGGCGCGCGGCGTGCAGTACGGCGGTGTGGGCGGCGGCGGCGTCTTCCCCATGGACGTCGGCGACGAGGTGCTGGTCGCCTTCGACCGGGGCGCGCTGGACCACCCGTTCGTGATCGGCGGCCTCTACAACGGCCGGGACCTGCCGACCCGGGTCGAGGACGTGCCCCTGCACGACGGGCTGAAGCG
Source organism: Streptomyces sp. NPDC089915 (assembly GCF_040684675.1). Lineage (NCBI taxonomy): Bacteria > Bacillati > Actinomycetota > Actinomycetes > Kitasatosporales > Streptomycetaceae > Streptomyces > Streptomyces sp. NPDC089915. Next base: position 3,497 of record NZ_JBFBGN010000215.1, read on the forward strand.
GAAGGCGGCCCGGCACACCCTGTCCGACCGGCAGGGCAACCGCGTCGACCTGCTCAGCCAGCGGACCGGCGGGCGCCGGCAGGGGGTGCGCATCGCCAGCGGCGACGACCGGCTGACCATCAACCTCGACCGCACGCAGACGGAGATCACCGTCGACAGCGCGGGGTCGGTGACCATCAAGGGCGGCCGCTCGGTGTCCGTCGAGGCGGGGACCGACCTGACGCTCAGCGCCGGGCGCCGGCTCACCATCAAGAGCGGCGGCCCGCTCGACATCGAGGGCCGCGGGCTCGTCAACGTCAAGTCGCTCGCGGGGGCCGTCAGCGTCGACGCGATGGGCGCGCTCAGCCTCAAGGCCCTGGGCGCCGCCATGATCACCTCCGGTGGCACGTTCCAGGTCAACAGCATCGCCAGCGTCGGCATCCGCGCCATCCGCCTCGACCTCCAGGGCGGCTTCTTCGTGAACAACATCAAGTACCCGTTCGGATGACCGGAAGGCAGGTGGCCCCCTGATGGCCGAACAGTTCGTGGGCTCCGGCTGGGCGTTCCCGATGCGCATCGGCCCCACCGGGGGCATCGCCCTCGTCAGCGGGGAGCGCGAGATCGAGGAGGCCGTCCGGCTGGTCCTGGCCACCTCCCCGGGCGAGCGGCCGATGCGCCCGGAGTTCGGCTGCGCCATCCACGACCTCGTCTTCGCCCCGGTCAACGAGCAGACCGCGGGCCGCATCCAGCACGAGGTGCACGTGAGCCTGGACCGCTGGGAGCCCCGGATCGAGGTCCACGACGTGGAGGTCTCCACCGGCGCCGACCACAGCGTCCTGTACATCGACGTCCGCTACTCGATCCGCGGCACCAACAACCCGCGCAGCCTCGTCTTCCCCTTCTACGTCATCCCCTCCCACGACGAGCCGGGCGCGCCGGACTCCTCCGAAAGCGGCCTCTGATGTCCCTGCCCTCCCCCAACCTCGACGACCGGCGCTTCCAGCAGTTCGTCGACGACGCCAAGCGCTACATCCAGCAGCGCGCCCCCGAGTGGACCGACCACAACGTCTCCGACCCGGGCGTCACGCTCGTCGAGACGGTCGCGCACATGGCGGACCAGATCGTCTACCGGCTCAACCGCGTCCCGGAGAAGAACCACCTGGCCTTCCTCGACCTGGTGGGCATCACCCTCTTCCCGCCGTCGGCGGCGCGCACGGACGTCACCTTCTGGCTGTCCGCGCCGCAGGAGGACGTGGTCCTGGTCCCGGCCGGGGCCGAGGCGGCGACGCTGCGCACCGAGCGGGACGAGGCCGTCGTCTTCGCCACCGAGCGCGACCTGGCCGTCGTCCCGGTCGCGCTGACGCACCTGGTGGTGCAGCACCGCGGGCAGCCCGTCGCGGACCGCACGGCGGAACTCGCCGAGGGCAAGGACGTGCTGTGCTTCGCCGAGGCCCCGGCCGCGGGCGACTGCATGCTCATCGGCCTGAGCGCGGCCGCCCCGTACTGTGCGCTCGCCCTGGAGCTCGACAGCCGCGTGGACGGCGTCGGCGTCGATCCCCGGCAGCCGCCGCTGGTGTGGGAGGCGTGGACCGAGGACGGCTGGCAGGCCTGCGAGGTGGACCGGGACGGCACCGGCGGTCTCAACCGGCCCGGTGACGTCGTGCTGCACCTGCCCGCCGGTCACGTGCTCTCCCGCAGCGGCGGGTACGAGGCGGGCTGGGTCCGCTGCCGCGTCACCGATCCGCTGCCGGGCCAGCCCTTCTACACCACCTCGCCGACGATCCGCTCCGTGGACGCCTACACCATCGGCGGCACCACCCGGGCCGTGCACGCCGAGACCGTCCACGACGAGCCCCTCGGCGAGGCCACCGGACTGCCCGGCCAGCGGCTGCGGCTCGCCCACGCCCCGGTGGTCGCCGACGACCCGCCGCTGCTCCTGCAGACCGCCGACGGCGACGGCTGGCGGGACTGGCGGGTGGTGGCGCACTTCGCCGCGTCGGGGCCCGGCGACCGGCACGTCACGCTGGACGCCGCCACCGGCGAGATAGCCTTCGGCCCCGCCGTCCGCGAGCCCGACGGGACCCTGCGCCAGTACGGGGCCGTCGCCCCCAAGGGCGCCGTCGTCCGCGCCCGCCGCTACCGCACCGGCGGGGGACGCGGCGGCAACGTGGCGCGCGGCGCGGTCCAGGTGCTGCGCACCTCCGTCCCGTACGTCTCGGACGTGGTCAACCGGGAGGCGGCGCGCGGCGGAGTCGACGGCGAGACGGTCGAGGAGGCCAAGCTGCGGGCGCCGGTCACGCTCCGCGCCCAGGACCGGGCCGTGACCCTGCGCGACTACGAGGAACTCGCCCGCCGCGCCGCGCCCGAGACCGCCCGCATCACCTGCCTGGAGGGCGAGGAGGGCGCGCACGGCGCCTACGCGGTCCGCGTCCTCGTCGTCCCCCAGGCCGTCCCCGACCCGGGCGGGCGGCTGCGCTTCGAGCAGCTCGTGCCCGGTGACGCGCTGCTGGAGCGGATCACCCGACACCTGGACGAGCGCCGGCTGATCGGCACCCGGCTGGCCGTCGGCCCGCCGTACTACCAGGGGGTCACGGTCGTGGCCACGGTGCACGCCTTCCGGGGCGTCGACACCGACCGGGTGCGCCGCCGGGCGCACGACGCCCTCTACCGCCACCTGGACCCGCTGACCGGCGGCGCCGACGGCCGGGGCTGGCCCTTCGGGCGGCCCGTGCAGTCCGGCGAGGTGTTCGCGGTCCTGCAACGGGTGCCCGGGGTGGAGCTCGTCGACCAGGTCGTCCTGCACCCCGCCGACCCCCTCACCGGAAAGCGGGGCGATCCGACGGACCGCATCGATCTGGAGCGGCCCGCGCTGGTCTTCTCGTACGACCACCGCGTCCGGGTGATCGGGGACGGGGCGTGACGGCCGCGTACCGGGGGTCGGTCGACGGGCTGGGCTCCTCGCTGCCGCTGGGCACGATGCTGCCGGCCGTGTTCGCCGACGACGACCTGGCCCAGCGGTTCGTCGGCGGACTGGACGAGGTCCTCGCGCCGATCCTCAACGTCCTGGACTGCCTGGACACCTATTTCGACCCGGCGCTGGCGCCGGCCGACTTCGCGCTCTGGCTCGGCACCTGGGTGGGCGCCGAGACCGACGGGAGCGAGCCCGAGCCGCGGCTGCGGGCGGCCGTCGCGTCGGCCGTCGCCCTGCACCGGATGCGCGGGACCCGGCGGGGGCTCTCGGAGGCGGTACGGCTGGCGTTCGGCGTCGTGCCCGAGATCTCCGAGAGCGGGGGCGCCGACTGGGACGCCCGCCCGCTCGGCGCCTTCCCGGGGGCCCCGCGCCCCCGGCTGCACGTCACCCTCCGGCTGCCCGACCCCACTCCGGCGGACACCCACCGCCTGGACGCCCTGGTCGCGGCGGCCCGCCCCGCCCACATGCCCTACACGGCCGAAGTAACGGCCGCCGAAAGGACCCCGCAGACATGACCACGCAGAACTGTGCCGAATGCGGAACGCGCGCAGAACCGGGCCAGTCGTTCTGCGACGCGTGCGGCGCCGTACTGAACTGGGACCGGGACGCCCGCGCCGCGCAGGCCGCCGCCCCGCCGTCGCCGTCGCCGTCGCCCGTGAGCGGCCCCGCCGCCGACGCCGTGCGCAACCCGCCGGCCGGCGTGCCCGCCCCCCGGACTGCGGGGGCTGCGGGCGCTCCGGCGGCCGGTGGCGCCTCCCGCGCGGCGGGAGCGGCGCACGCCGTCGGCCACGGGGCCGGGTCCGCTCCCGGCGGGCCGCAGGGGCCGGGGGCGGCGGAGGGCCGCCAGGCGCCCGGGAGTTCCGGCGCCCCCGCGCGGGCGCCCGGAGCCGCCCTCAGCCCGGGGCTGTCGGGCATCTGGATCGGCCTGGTCACCCCGGTGCCCCGGG
>NZ_JBFBGN010000216.1:0-7356 GCF_040684675.1 Streptomyces sp. NPDC089915
TCCGTCTCGGGGGCGGGCTGGGGGGCGGGTTCGGGGCGGGGTGCCTCCTCGATGATGACGTGGGCGTTGGTGCCGCTCATGCCGAAGGAGGAGACGCCGGCCCGGCGGGGCCGGCCGTCGGCGCCGGGTTCCCAGGTGACGGGTTCGGTGAGGAGGCGGACGGCGCCCGCGCTCCAGTCGACGTGCGGGGTGGGCTCGTCGGCGTGCAGGGTCCTGGGGAGCAGGCCGTGGCGCAGTGCCTGGACCATCTTGATGATTCCGCCGGCGCCGGCGGCGGCCTGGGTGTGGCCGATGTTCGACTTCAGGGAGCCCAGCCACAGGGGCCGTTCGCCGTCCCGTCCCTGGCCGTAGGTGGCGAGCAGGGCGGAGGCCTCGATGGGGTCGCCGAGGCGGGTGCCGGTGCCGTGTCCCTCGACGGCGTCGACGTCGGCGGTGGTCAGGGCGGCGTTGGCGAGGGCCTGGCGGATGACGAGCTGCTGGGCGCGGCCGCTGGGCGCGGTGAGTCCGTTGGAGGCGCCGTCCTGGTTGACGGCGGAGCCGCGGATCACGGCGAGGACGGGGTGGCCGTTGCGGCGGGCGTCGGAGAGCCGTTCCACCAGCAGCATGCCGACGCCCTCGCCCCAGCCGGTGCCGTCGGCGTCGGCGGAGTAGGCCTTGCAGCGGCCGTCGGCGGACAGGGCCCGCTGGCGGCTGAACTCGACGAAGGCGCCGGAGCTGGACATCACGGTGACGCCGCCGGCGAGGGCCAGTTCGCATTCGCCCTGGCGCAGGGCCTGGGCGGCCATGTGGAGGGCGACGAGGGAGGAGGAGCAGGCGGTGTCGACGGTCACGGCGGGGCCTTCGAGCCCGAGGGTGTAGGCGATGCGTCCGGAGGCCACGCTGGCGGCGTTGCCGGTGCCGAGGTAGCCCTCGACTCCTTCGGGGACGGCCAGGCCGCGCCGGAGGTAGTCCTGGTAGCCGGAGCCGACGAAGACCCCGGTGCGGCTGCCGCGTACGGTCGCCGGGTCCAGGCCGGCCCGTTCGAAGGCCTCCCAGGAGGTTTCCAGGAGCAGCCGCTGCTGCGGGTCCATGGCGGTGGCCTCGCGGGGCGAGATGCCGAAGAAGGCGGCGTCGAAGTCGGCCAGGTCGTAGAGGAAGCCGCCGGACCGGGCGTAGGTGGTGCCGGGGTGGTCGGGGTCGGGGTGGTAGAGGGCGTCGAGGTCCCAGCCCCGGTTGTCGGGGAAGACCGACATGGCGTCGGTGCCCTCTTCCACGAGCCGCCACAGTTCCTCGGGCGAGCGGACGCCGCCGGGGTAGCGGCAGCTCATCGCGACGATGGCGATCGGTTCCCCGTCGGCCGGGGCGCGGGTGGCGGCGGCCTCGGCCGGCTCCCGGGCGCCGAGGAGTTCGGCGAGGAGGCGGCCGGCGAGGTCGAGGGCGCAGGGGTGGTCGAAGACGAGGGTGGTGGGCAGGTCGAGGCCGGTGGCGTGGACCAGGCGGCCGCGCAGTTCCACGGCGGTCAGGGAGTCGAAGCCGAGGTCGCGGAAGGCCCGTCCGGGTTCGACGGCCTCGGGGCCGGGGTGGCCGAGGACGGCGGCGGCCTCGCGCCGGACGAGTTCGACGAGGGTGCGGTCCCGTTCGGCGGGGTCGGCCCCGGCGAGGGCGCGGCGCAGGGCGCGGGCGGTGTCGCCGGCCCCGTCGGAGCCGGCGGGGCGGCCGGCCGCGGCGTCGCGGACCTCGGGGAGGCCGTCGAGGAGGGGGCTGGGGCGGCCGATGGTGAAGGTGGGGGCGAAGCGGGCCCAGTCGACGTCGGCGACGGTCAGGGCGGCGGCGCCCCGGCCGACCGCCCGGTCCAGGGCGGTGAGGGCCGCTTCGGCGTCCAGGGGTTCCAGGCCGCGCTTGCGCAGGCTCTCGGCGATCTCGGGGGTGGCGGCCATGCCGGAGCCGGCCCACGGGCCCCAGGCCACGGCGGTGGCGGGCAGGCCGGCGGAGCGGCGGGCGGCGGCGAGGGCGTCGAGGTGGGCGTTGGCGGCGCTGTAGGCGGCCTGGCCGCCGGCGCCCCACACGCCGGCGATGGAGGAGAACAGGACGAACGCGTCGAGCTCGTGTCCGGCGGGGAGTTCGCGCAGGAGGGCGTCGAGGTGGACGGCGCCCGCGGCCTTGGCGGCCAGGACGGCGTCGAAGGCGGCCGGGCCGGTGTCGGCGAGCAGTCCGGGGGTGTCGACGCCGGCGGTGTGGACGACGGCGGTGAGGGGCTGTTCGGCGTCGGGGCCGGTCAGTTCGGCGAGGAGCCGGGCGAGGGCGTCCCGGTCGGCCGCGTCGCAGGCGGCGACGGTCACCCGGGCTCCCAGCGCCTCCAGTTCGGCGGTCAGTTCGGCCGCGCCGGCGGCGGCGGGGCCGCGCCGGCCGGTGAGGACGAGGTGTGCGGCGCCGCGTGCGGCGAGGAGCCGGGCGACGTGTCCGCCGAGGGCTCCGGTCCCGCCGGTGATCAGGACGGTGCCGCGGGGCCGCCATTCCCAGCCGCGCCGTGCCTCGGCGTCGGGGGTGCGGGTGAGGCGGCGGGCGAACACCCCGTCCGGGCGTACGGCGAGCTGGTCCTCGGGGCCGCCCGCGGTGAGTACGCCGAGGAGCCGGTCGAGGGCGGTGGTGTCGCAGTCGGCCGGAAGGTCGACGAGGCCGCCCCAGCGGCCGGCGTGTTCCAGCGCGGCGACCCGGCCGAGGCCCCAGATCCGGGCCTGGGCGGGGGCCGTGGGACCGTCCTGCGGCGAGGTGGCGACGGCGCCCCGGGTGGCGCACCACAGGGGGGCTTCGAGCCCGGCGTCGCCGAGGGCCTGGACCAGGGTGAGGGTGGCGGCGTCGCCGCCGCTGAGGGCGGCCCGTCCGGCGGCGGGCCGCTCGTCCAGGGCGAGCAGGGAGACGACGGTACGGGGGGCGGCGCCGGCGGCGGCCTCCCGCAGCCGGCCGGCGAGGGCCTCGCGGTCCTCGGCGGCGTCCACGGTGAGGACGGTGGTGTCGGCGCCCCGGGCGGTGAGCGCGTCGCGGAGCGCGCCGGCCAGGTCCGCGGCGGCGGGGTCCGCGCCGTCGGCGGGGGCCAGCAGGAGCCAGTGCCCTTCGGCGGGGCCGGCGGCGGGGGCGGGCAGCCGCTGCCAGGTGATCTCGTACTGCCGGTCCTCGATCGCGGAGCGGCGGGAGGCGGGGGCGGCGGGCGTGAGCCAGTAGTCCTGGCGCTGGAAGGCGTAGGTGGGGAGGTCGACGCGGCGGGCGCCGCGTCCGGCGTGGAAGGCGGCCCAGTCGACGGGGGTGCCGTGCACGTGGACGCGGGCGAGGGCGGTGGTGACGGCCTGGTGCTCGGGGCGGTCGGGGCGCAGCAGGGGGACGAGGACGCGGGTGTCGTCGAGCACGTGCTGTGCCAGGGCGGTCAGGACGCCGCCGGGGCCCACCTCCAGGAAGGTGCCGGCGCCTTCGGCGGCGAGGGAGCCCACGGCGTCGGCGAAGCGGACCGCTTCGCGGACGTGGCGGACCCAGTAGTCGGCGGAGCAGAACTCCTCGGCGGTGACCGGGCCTCCGGTGAGGGTGGAGACGACCGGCAGCCGCGGCGGTGCGAAGGCGACGGATGCGACGGCGGCCCGGAACTCGGCCAGCATCGGGTCCATCAGGGGCGAGTGGAAGGCGTGGGAGACGGCGAGGGCCTTGGTCTTGCGGCCCTGGGCGGACAGCCGGTCCGCGACGGCGGCCACGGCGTCGGCGGCGCCCGAGACCACCACGGACGCGGGCCCGTTGACGGCGGCGACCCCGGCGCGGTCCTCCAGGCCCGCCAGCAGTTGCCGGGCCTGCGCCTCGGAGGCTTCGACGGCGACCATCGCCCCGCCGGCCGGGAGCGCCTGCATCAGCCGGCCCCGCAGGGCCACCAGCCTCGCCGCGTCCGGGAGCGTCAGCACGCCCGCCGCGTGGGCGACGGCGTACTCGCCGACGGAGTGTCCGGCGAGGAGGTCGGGGCGTACGCCCCAGGACTCCAGCAGCCGGAACAGGGCCACTTCGACGGCGAACAGGGCCGGCTGGGTGTACTCGGTGCGCTCCAGCAGCTCCGGGTCCTGTCCGAACACGACGTCTTTCAGGGGGCGTTCGAGGTGCGGGTCGACGGCGGCGCACACGGCCTCGAAGGCTTCGGCGAACACCGGCCGGGCCTCGTACAGTTCGCGCCCCATGCCCAGGCGCTGGCTGCCCTGGCCCGAGAACAGGAAGGCGGTGGCGCTCTCGCGTCCGCTCACGCCCTCCACGAGCTGGGGGGCGGTCCCGGCGGCGGCCAGGGCGGTGACCCCGTCGAGGAGTTCGGGGAGTCCGGTGCCGACCACGGTGGCGCGGTGCTCCAGGGTGGCCCGGGAGACGGCCAGGGAGTGGGCCACGTCCACGGGGCTGACCTCGCCGAGGCCGAGGACGTGCCGCAGGAGGCGTTCGGCCTGTTCGCGCAGGGCGGTGGTGTCGCGGCCGGAGAGGGTCCAGGCCACCGGCAGCGGCCCGGCGGGGGTGTCGGCCGCGGCGGGCCGCTCCGGGGCGTCGGGGGCGGGCGGGGCCTGCTCGATGATGGTGTGGGCGTTGGTGCCGCTGACCCCGAAGGAGGAGACGGCGGCCCGGCGGAGCCGGCCGTCGCCGGTCCATTCCACGGGTTCGGTGAGGAGGCGGACGGCGCCGGAGGTCCAGTCGATGTGCGGGGAGGGTTCCTCGGCGTGCAGGGTCTTCGGCAGGACGCCGTGGCGCATCGCCTCGACCATCTTGATGATCCCGCCGACTCCGGCCGCCGCCTGGGTGTGCCCGATGTTGGACTTCAGGGAGCCCAGCCACAACGGGCGCTCCTCGTCCCGCCCCTGGCCGTAGGTGGCGAGGAGGGCCTGGGCCTCGATGGGGTCGCCGAGGGTGGTGCCGGTGCCGTGCGCCTCGACCACGTCGACGTCGGCCGGGGAGAGCCCGGCGCCGGCGAGGGCCTGCTCGATGACCCGCTGCTGGGCGGGGCCGTTGGGGGCGGTGAGGCCGTTGGAGGCGCCGTCCTGGTTGACGGCGGAGCCCCGGACCACCGCGAGGACCGGGTGGCCGTGGCGCACGGCGTCGGAGAGCCGCTCCACGAGCAGCATGCCGACGCCCTCGCCCCAGCCGGTACCGTCGGCGCCGGCCGCGAAGGACTTGCAGCGGCCGTCGACGGCCAGGCCCTGCTGGCGGCTGAACTCGGTGAACATGCCCGTGGCGGCCATGACGGCGGCGCCGCCGGCCAGGGCCATGGTGCATTCGCCGCGGCGCAGGGCCTGGACGGCGAGGTGGAGGGCGACGAGGGAGGAGGAGCAGGCCGTGTCGACGGTCAGCGAGGGGCCTTCGAGGCCGAAGGTGTAGGAGAGCCGGCCGGAGGCGACGCTGGGGGCGGTGCCGGTGAGCAGGAAGCCCTCCAGTTCCTCCCGGGTGTCGCCGCTGCCCGCGTACCCCTGGTAGGCGAGGCCGACGAACACGCCGGTGCGGGTGCCCTTGACGGAGCTGGGGGCGATCCCGGCGCGTTCGAAGGCCTCCCAGGCGACTTCGAGGAGGAGGCGCTGCTGCGGGTCGGTGGCCAGGGCCTCGCGGGGGGACATCCCGAAGAGGCCCGGGTCGAAGCGGCCGGCGTCGTGGAGGAAACCGCCCTCGCGGGTGTAGCACTTGCCGGGGACGCCCGGGTCGGGGTCGTAGAGCCCCTCCAGGTCCCAGCCGCGGTCGGCGGGGAATCCGGTGACGGCGTCGGAGCCGCCGTCGACCAGCCGCCACAGGGCTTCGGGGCTGTCGACGCCGCCGGGGTAGCGGCAGCTCATCGCGACGATGGCGATCGGCTCCTGGTCCTTGGCCTCCACCTCGTGGAGCCGGCGCCGGGTCTGCTTGAGGTCCGCCGTCACCCGCTTGAGGTAGTCCAGCAGCTTCTGTTCGTTCTCGTTCTGCTCGTTCTGCGCGTTCTGCATGTCTCTTCACCCGTCGAGAAGTGTCGGGAAGGGGTGCGGTGGTGCGGCCGCGGTCGTGTGCACCTGCTGGTCCGGGCGCTTCCGGGTGCTCAGGAGCCGTCGAGCTCCTGGTCGATGAGCGCGAAGATGTCGTCGACGGTGGCGCTGCGGAGCCGCTCGTCGGACGTCGGGCCGGCGGTGGGGGCGGGGTCTTCGGCGAAGGCCGCGAGCACGCCGTGCAGTCGGGTCCGGATCCGGGAGCGGACGAGTTCGTCGTCGGCCGCGACCGCGGCCAGGGCCCGCTCCAGCCGGTCGATCTCCCCGAAGACCGACGCGGCCGACGGCGCGGGGGCGGCCTCGGGTGCCAGGTCGGTGCCGATGCGGGCGGCGAGCGCCACGGGGGTGGGGCAGTCGAAGACGAGGGTGGCCGGGAGCCGCAGTCCGGTGGCGGAGTTCAGCCGGTTGCGCAGTTCCACCGAGGTGAGGGAGTCGAAGCCCAGCAGCTTGAACTCCCGTTCGCGGTCCACCTCGCGCGGGCCGCCGAGCCCGAGGACGGCCGCGACCTGGGTGCGCACCAGGTCCAGCAGGGCGCCGTCGCGTTCGGCACCGGACAGCCGGGCCAGCCGCTCGCGCAGGGCGTCGGGGCCCCCGCCGGGCACGGCCTCCCGGACGGTGCGCCGGGCGGCCGGGCGCAGCAGGCCGCGCAGGACCGCCGGTACGGACGGCTGCCCGTCGGGGCCCGGTCCGGCGGGGGCCGCGGTGGCGAAGCGTACGGGTACGGCGACGGACCGCTCGCCGGTCCGGGCCGCGTCGAAGAGCGCGAGGCCCTCCTGCGGGCTCAGGGGGACCAGTCCGGAGCGGGCCATCCGGTCCTGCCCGGAGGCGTCCATTCCGGAGGCCATTCCGCCGTCGGCCCAGGGACCCCAGGCCAGGGAGGCGGCGGGCAGGCCGGCCGAGGCGCGGCGCTGGGCGAGGGCGTCGAGGAAGGCGTTGGCCGCGGCGTAGTTGCCCTGGCCCGCGCTGCCCAGGGTCGCGGCGACCGAGGAGAACAGCACGAAGGCGGCCAGGTCGCTGTGCCGGGTCAGTTCGTGCAGGTGGAGCGCGGCGTCCACCTTGGGGCGCAGGACCGCCTCCAGCCGGTCGGGGGTGAGGGAGGTGACGAGGCCGTCGTCGAGGACTCCGGCGGCGTGGACCACGGCGGTCAGCGGCCGGGTGGCGGGGACGGCGGCCAGCAGGGCGGCGAGCGCCTCCCGGTCGGCCGTGTCGCAGGCCGCGAGGGTGACGGTCGCGGCGCCCGCCGCGAGGAGTTCCTCGCGCAGCTCGGCGGCCCCGTCGGCGGCGGCGCCGCGCCGGCTGGTGAGCAGCAGGTGGCGCTGGGTCTTGACCGTCGTCTCGCTCACGAACAGGTCCGCCGCGATCTCCGCGTTCG
>NZ_JBFBGN010000217.1:0-7196 GCF_040684675.1 Streptomyces sp. NPDC089915
CCGCGGACGGGGTCTGGTCCGCGGTCGCCTGGCCCCTGGGGCGCTGAGCCCGGCGGGGCCGGGACGGCCCCGCCGGCGTCCGGGCGGCCCCGGTCAGTGGATCTGCGTGACCACCACGTCGAGAGACCACGCCTTGCCGGCCTTCGCGGGGGCCTCGGCCTCGACCACGTAGCCGAGGTCCCGCAGCGCGGCCACCAGCTCCGCGGGCCCCGCCGGCTCGACCCCCGCGACGAGGAGGTCCCGCACCAGCCGCCCCTTCGTCGCCTTGTTGAAGTGGCTCACCACCGACCGCTTCTCCACCCCGTCCACCAGCTGCGAGTGCAGCACCCGCACGGTGGCCGTGCGCCCCGCCGTCTCCCCCTTCGGCTTCCACGCCGACGCGTACGCCGACGAGCGCAGGTCCAGCACCAGCCCGTCCCCCGCCGCCTCCGGCATCGCCTCGGCCATCGGCGTGCGCCAGTACGCGCCCAGCGCCCCGAGCGCCGGCAGCTTCACGCCCATCGAGCACCGGTAGGACGGGATCCGGTCGGTCACCCGCACCGCGCCCCACAGCCCGGAGAACACCAGCAGCGTCCGCTCCGCCGCCTCCCGCGCCCCGGCCGGCAGGTCGGCGAGGCCCAGGGCGTCGTAGAGGACCCCGGTGTAGATCTCCCCGGCCGGCCGGGCCGGCGCCGACCGCAGGCCGGCGTTCTTGGCCACCTCGCCGCGCAGCCCCTCGCTGAGCCCCAGTACCTCACGCGCCTTGAGCTCGTCGCCCGCGCACAGCTCGACCAGCTCCTCCAGCACGGCCGCCCGCGCCCCGGCGAGCCCGGGCAGCGACAGCGAGGCGGGGTCGAGCGGTGCGCCGGAGCCGCCGGCGGCCTTTCCCTCGGAGGGCGGCAGCAGCACGAGCACGGTGGTTCTCCTATCGATGGCACGACGCGGGGGTGCGGCCCCCGGGCCAGGGTAGACGGCCCGCCGTCGGCCGGTCACGGGCGAACGGCCACGGCCGCGCCCGGGCCGCTGGGGCCCGGACGGGTCGTGGCCGCCGGTGGGGGGTCCGTGGTGGGCGGTGCCTCGTCGCCCTGGTGCCGCGGTGCAGGACGACTGTCCGGCCCGCCGCCGGTCCCCGTCCAGCTGTTTCGAGCAGGTTCGAAACTGCTGGACGCGCTCTCACCCGCGCAGTAGAAGGGAGCCCAGCGAGGTCACCGCGTGCAGGACCGAGTTCCGGTGGCGGGTCGAGCTGATCAGGCCCGCCGCCCGCAGCACCGAGGTGTGGTGGCTCACCGAGGCCTGGGACATCCCCACCAGCCGGGCCAGGTCCGAGGTGCTGCGGGAGCCCTCCGCGGTGTGGTGCAGGATCTCGGTGCGGGTCCGCCCGATGAGCGGTACGAGTTTCCTCCCGGCGGAGTCGTCCGGGGAGACGGTGCGCCGCGCCGGATAGGTGAGGACCGGCGGGAGCTCCGGGTCGAGGAGCGAGACGGGGGTGCGGGCGCGGAACAGGGTGGGGACGAGGAGCAGGCCCCGCCCGGCCAGGTGCAGCTCCTGGTCGACGGGGTACTGGACCTCCAGCACCGGCGGCCTCCACCGCATGCCCGGCCCCAGCCCCGCCAGGACCCCCTCGATCCCGGACTCGGCGGCCGTCTTGGCCTGCGCCGCGTACTCCGCCCGGACCGTCGTCCGCATCGTCTGCTCCAGGGGCGCCACCGCCGCCGCGTGATAGCCGCGCAGGGCTGCGGCCAGCCCCCGCAGCGCGTCGGGGCGGCCGGCGCCCAGGTCCCGCGTCCAGGCGGGCAGGGCGCCGCCGGACGCGAGGACCTCCAGGTCGCCGCCGAGGTGGCGGGCCGGGGTGGCGGTCAGGGCGTCGAGGCCCCGCTCGATGTCCGGGGAGCCGTCGGACGGGGTGAGGAAGTCGGGGAAGTAGCCGAGCGGGCGCACCAGGGGCAGGAGCGTCCGCAGGCCCTCGGGCCGCCGGGCCAGGACCGCCCGGCCCCAGGCCTCGGCGGCCGGGTTGCCGGTGCGGTGCTGGAGCATGCGCAGGCTCAGCACCGTCTCCCACAGCGGGTCGGGCCGGCTGGCCACGCTCGTGCGCGCCAGGTCGGCGCCCGTGAAGTGAATCCGCAACAGCATCTGCCGCCCCGTGGATGAGTTCCGATCGGTTCCGGTGGGTTCGGGCGATCCGCCCACCACATTGCGCCCCGGCCGGGCTCCGCGTTCCAGGAGGTTTCACGCCGTCGTACGCGCCCGTTCCGCGCCGTGTTCCGCTCACCGGGACACGGCACGCGATTCCGGCCCCGGGCCCCGCCCGGCGGGTGCCGCGCGCCGCCGCCGAGAAGATCTCCCGGGCAGGACATACGCTCGGTCCATGCCACGCCGTCACATGCACATGGCCGGTGCGGACGGTGCCGCCCTGGGCGCCGCGCTGCGTGAGCTGCGGACGCGTCTGGGCGTGCCCGACGCCTTCCCGGCGCAGGTGCTCGCCGAGGCCGAGCGGGCCGCCGCCGCTCCCCGGCTGCCCGCCGAGGACGCCACCGTCCTCCCCCTCTTCACCATCGACCCGCCGGGCTCCGTGGACCTCGACCAGGCCATGCACCTGGCGAAACGATCCGGCGGGGGCTACCGCGTCCACTACGCGATCGCCGACGTCGCCGCCTTCGTCACCCCCGGCGGCGCCCTGGACACCGAGGCCCACCGCCGGGTCACCACCCTCTACTTCCCCGACGAACGGGTCCCCCTGCACCCGCAGGTGCTCTCCGAGGGCGCGGCCAGCCTGCTGCCGGACCAGACCCGTCCGGCGCTGCTGTGGCGGCTCGACCTGGACTCCGACGGGCGGGTGGAGGCCACCGACGTCCGCCGCGCCCTGGTCCGCAGCCGGGCCCGGCTCGACTACGACGGCGTCCAGAAGGCCATCGACACCGGCACCGCCGAACCGGCCGTGGCCCTGCTCAAGGACATCGGGACGCTGCGCGAGGCCCTGGAGGCCGAGCGCGGCGGGATCTCCCTGAACGTCCCCGAGCAGGAGGTCGTCGAACGGGACGGCTCCTACGGCCTGGCCTACCGGGCCCCGCTCCCGGCCGACGGCTGGAACGCCCAGGTCTCCCTGATGACGGGCATGGCCGCCGCCGATCTGATGCTGGCCTCCGGCACCGGGATCCTGCGCACCCTGCCGGCCGCCCCCGACGGCGCGGTGGGGCGGCTGCGGCGGGCCGCGCAGGCCCTGCGGATCGACTGGCCGCACCACGTCCCGTACGCCGCGCTGGTGCGCTCCCTGGACCCCCGGATCCCGGCGCACGCCGCGTTCCTCCAGGAGTGCACGGCCCTGCTGCGCGGCGCCGGGTACACGGTGTTCACCGGCGGCGAGCGGCCCGAGCACGCCGTGCACGCGGCGGTGGCGGCCCCGTACACGCACTGCACGGCCCCGCTGCGGCGGCTCGTGGACCGTTACGCGGGCGAGCTGTGCGTGGCGGCGGTGGCGGGGGCGGCGCCGCCCGCGTGGGCGGTGGAGGCCCTGGCGGGGCTCCCGCACGAGATGCAGGAGGGGACCAGGCTGGCCAACTCCGTGGAGCGCGAGTGCGTGGACCTGGTCGAGGCGGCCCTGCTCAAGGACCGGGTCGGGGAGACCTTCGAGGCGACGGTCGTCGACGTCGAGGAACGGGATCCGCGGACCGGGACGGTGCACCTGGAGGACCCGGCGGTGGTCGGCCGGGTCGAGTCCCCGGCGGACCCCCTGCCGCTCGGCGACCGGATCCGGGTCCGCCTGACCCGTGCGGACCCGGGCACGGCCAAGATCCTCTTCGCTCCCGCCTGAGGCCCGCCCGAGGCCCCGCCGTGAGGCCCGTCCGAGGCCCCGCCGTGAGGCCCGTCCGAGGCCCCGTCCGAGGCCCCGTCCGACGCCCGCCTACGCGGCCGGCTGCCGCAGGGCGGCGACCAGGGCGCGGGGGTCGTCGGCGTGGAAGCGGACCGTACGGGCCCGGGCGCGGGCGCCGAGCGGGCGGCGGAAGTCCAGCGGACGGTTCAGCTCCAGGGTGACCGTCGTCTGGCTGCCCACGATCAGGTCGAGCACCCCGTCGTCGGACAGGGTGACCAGCCGCCCCTCCGGGTAGCGCCGGTCCACCCGGGCCGAGGCGACCGCCTCCGGCGGGACGGTGAGGTCGAACAGGGCCCCGTAGCGGATCCGCAGCGTCCCGTCGGGCCGTACGACGTGCGGGCGGGTCACGCAGGCGGCGTGCAGGGCCAGCACCAGCAGCACCCCGTAGACGTCGAGCACCAGCACCACCCGGTGCACGGCGGGCCACGGGATGAGCACGGCGAGGCCGACGGTCTCGATCAGGGACACGAACAGCAGCCCGTACATCATGGCCGTCTGCGGTCCGGTGTACGCGGCGGCGAGGTCCCCCGGCCGCACCCCGTGCGGGCGGCGCGCCGCCCAGCGTCCGAGCGAGGCGCAGGCCCGCAGCTCGTGCAGCAGCAGCCGGCGCACCGGCTCCGGCACGACGGTCCGTACGGCCTCCCGCCAGGAGCCGGTGCGCCGCCGCAGCGCGTACAGCACCCGGGCCTCCAGCAGCAGTACGGCGGCCACCAGCGCCTCGGCCCCGGCCGTCACCCATCCGGGCGGCCGCAGCCCGGCCGCGAGGCACAGGACGAGGAGCAGCTCGCCCGGTATCGCGGCGCCGGCCGCGATCCGGGCCGCGCGGACGGCGCTCACGCGGGCCCCCCGCCGGTGAAGGCCGCCATCACCCGGCGGACGACCTCCGCCTGGGCCGGGGGGTACTCGGCGAGCAGGGCCTCCCCGAAGCCGGGGACGACGGGCCCGTCGGTCGGGATCGCGGCGAAGGCGGCGGCCGGCACGGCGGCGACCATCGCCTCGGCGAGCGGGCCGATGCGGGGGTCGTCGGCGGGGGCGCCGGCCAGCTCGTCGAGCCGCTCGTAGAGCGCGAGCACCGCCGGGTCGGCGGCGAGCGGGCCGAGCACCGCGTACAGCTCCTCCCCGGCGGTGCCGGTGGCGTCGAGCAGGGTGAGGTGCTCGCGGTCCTTCGCGGCGGCCGGGGAGTCCGTGTGCGGGGCCTTCGCCAGCAGCGCGGCGAGCGCGGGCGAGACCGGCTCGCCCTCCCCCGGCCCGGCGGCGAGCAGCACCGCGAGGCGCCTGCGCCGCTCGGCGAGCCCGGCCTGCTGGCGGGCGAGGTCGGCGTCGAGCTCCTCCAGTACGTCGGACAGCTCGCGCCCGGCGTCGTCGGCGAGGACGTCTCGCACCTCGTCCAGGCTCAGCCCGAGCTCGGTGAGCCGGCGCACCCGCGCCAGGAGCACGGCGTCGCGCACGGTGTAGGCCCGGTAGCCGTTGGGGCGCCGCTCCGGTTCCGGGAGCAGCCCGACATGGTGGTAGTGCCGGATCGCCCGGGTGGTGACCCCGACGAGCGCGGCGATCTCTCCGATCCGCATGCCCCTCAGTAGAAACCCTGCCGCCGCGTCAAGGTCAAGCCGCCGCCGAGCCCCCGGCCCGCAGCCGGTAGCATGGTCGGCACGACAGACGAGTCGGCCGGGCGGCCGCGTCGGGGTCTCCGGATCCCGCCGAGGAACGTCCGGGCTCCACAGGGCAGGGTGGTGGCTAACGGCCACCCGGGGTGACCCGCGGGACAGTGCCACAGAAAACAGACCGCCGGGGGCTTCGGTCCCCGGTAAGGGTGAAACGGTGGTGTAAGAGACCACCAGCGCCTGAGGCGACTCAGGCGGCTAGGTAAACCCCACCCGGAGCAAGGTCAAGAGGATCCGTCCCCGGACGGGTCTGCGCGAACGTTCGAGGGCTGCCCGCCCGAGTTCGCGGGTAGACCGCACGAGGCCGGCGGCAACGCCGGTCCTAGATGGATGGCCGTCTCCCCGGCGACCGCGAGGTCTCCGGGCGACAGAACCCGGCGTACAGGCCGGCTCGTCCTGTTGAACGCCCCGGACCGGGTATCCCCCGGTCCGGGGCGTTGCGCTGTCCGGATGTCGGGACCTCCCGGATGTCCGGACCCGGATGAGAGGTGGGGGACATGACCGTCGTACTGGGCCTGCTGCTGCTCCTCGCGGTGTGCGGGGCCGCGTGCGTGGTGTGGGCGGAGCGCGGCGGACCGCCGTGGGTCCGGGTGGTCGCACGGATCACGCTGGCCCTGGGCTCGGCGGTGCGCGCGGCCGGCCGCAGCCGCCGCCGGGGCCTGAGCCGGGGCGGGTCCGACGGCGGCGGCGACGGGGACTGACCCCCGCCGGCCGCCGCCCGGCCGGTCAGCGCAGGTGCGAGGTGTCGTTGAGCAGCCGCACCGAGGCGTTGCCGTCGGCGTAGTAGGCCACCGCCGAGAGGGAGGCCGCCGAGAGCTCCATCTTGAACAGGGACTCCGGCGGGGCGCCCAGGGCGAGGCGGACCAGCGTCTTGACCGGGGTCACGTGGGTGACCAGCAGCACCGTGCGGCCCGCGTAGGCGGACAGCAGCCGGTCCCTGGTGGCCGAGACCCGGCGGGTGACGGCGGCGAAGCTCTCGCCGCCGCCCGTGGGGGCGGCCTTCGGGGAGTCCAGCCAGGCCTGGAGGTCGTCCGGGAAGCGCTCCCGCACCTCGGCGAAGGTCAGGCCCTCCCAGGCCCCGAAGTCGGTCTCGCGCAGCCCCTCCTCGACGGTGACCGGCAGCCCGAGCCGGTCGGCGACGGCCTGCGCGGTCTCGCGGCAGCGGCGCAGCGGCGAGCTGACGACGGCCTGTACGGTGCCCCGCGCGGCCAGCGCCCCGGCCACGGCGGCGGCCTGCCGGCGCCCGGCCGGGGACAGCTCGGGGTCGGTGCCGCCACTGCCGGAGAACCGCTTCTGCGGGGTGAGCGCGGTCTCCCCGTGCCGCAGCAGCACGAAGGTGGCGGGCGCCCCCATGTCGGGCCCGCCCCACCCGGTTGCGGCGGCGCCGTCAGGCGCCTGCGCCACGGCGGACGCACCCGCCCGGGCCGGCCCGGAGCCCGGGGCGTCCGTGGCCGCCGGGGCCTGGCCGGCGGTGCCCGCCGGGGCGGGAGCCGGGCGCGCGGCCGGACCGGAGCCCGGGGCGGAGCCCTGAAGCGCCGGGGCGGCCTGGTCCGGGTCCGGGATCTCGGCCGCGCCGAAGAGGGTCTCCGGCTCGGCCGCGGCCGCACTGCGGGCCGCGCGCGCGTCGGCGGCTGCGGGGCCTTCGGCTCGTCGGCGGCGGCCGGTGCCGGGTCGGTGGCCAGGCGCCG
>NZ_JBFBGN010000218.1:0-7158 GCF_040684675.1 Streptomyces sp. NPDC089915
GGCGGCGGCGTCGCCCAGGCCGGCGACCGCAAGCCCGGCAAGCCCACCGAGCGCGAGATCGCCGCCCTCTTCGACCAGTGGAACGCGGCCCTGGGGACCGGGGACGCCGGCAAGGTCGCCGACCGCTACGCCCGCGACGCGGTGCTGCTGCCGACCGCCTCCCCGCAGATCCGCACCAACCGCGCCGAGATCACGGACTACTTCGAGCACTTCCTGCAGAAGAAGCCGAAGGGCGAGAAGATCCGCTCGGTGGTCAACGTCCTCGACGCGGACTCCGCCATCGACGCCGGCGTCTACCGCTTCCACCTCACCGACCCGAAGACCGGCGTGACCAAGGCCGTGGACGCCCGCTACACGTACGAGTACGAGAAGCGCGGCGGCAAGTGGCTGATCGTCAACCACCACTCCTCGGTGCTCCCGGCCGAGGGCTGATCCACCGCGGCGCGGCCTCGGCCCCGGTCCGCAGGCTGATCCGCACGCACAGTCCGCCGCCCGGCGCGTCCCGCAGGGCCACGCTCCCGCCGTCGTCCGTCACCAGCTGTTTGACGATGGCCAGCCCCAGGCCCGAACCCGACCGGCCGGTCAGGCCCTGACCACGCCAGAACCGGTCGAACGCGCGGGACTGCTCGGCGGCGGACATGCCGGGCCCCTGGTCGAGGACCTCCAGCACCGTCTCCTCCGCCCCGGCCGCCGCACCCGCCTCCAGCCGCACCGTGATGGTCCCCCCGTCCGGGGACACCTCCAGCGCGTTGGACAGGACGTTGTCCAGCACCTGGTCGAGATTGCCCGGACCGGCCAGCACCCGCAGCCGGTCGTCCGCGTCCCCGGCCAGCACGATCGTCACCCCGCGCTCGTCGGCCGCCGGCCGCCACACGCCGAGCCGCTCCTCCACCAGCTCCCGCAGGGCCAGCGGCTCGGCCGCCGACACCTTGGCCTCCGCCCGGGCCAGCACCAGCAGCCCGCTGACCAGCCGGCTCATCCGCACGACCTCCGCCGTGGCCTGCTCCACGTCCTCGCGCACGAACGGGTCGTCCACCCCGTCCGCGATGTTGTCCAGCGACAGCCGCAGCGCCGTCAGCGGGGTGCGCAGCTGGTGCGAGGCGTCCGCGACGAAGATCCGCTGCGAGGCCACCAGCGTGTCGAGCCGCTCCGCGCCCTGGTTCAGGGTCCGCGCCAGCGTCTGGGTCTCCTGCGGGCCGGTCACCGGCGAACGGGCCGTCAGATCGCCGTCCCCGAACCGGCTGGCCATCTCGTTGAGCTGGCGCAGCGGCTTCGTCAGCAGCCGCGCCACCACCGCGCCGATCGCCGCCGCGATCGCCAGCACCCCGACCGCCAGGACCGCCCGGAAGCCCCAGATCCGCCACAGCCGGTCGCTCAGCGCCGCCGTCGCGTACCGCACGCGCACCGCCCCGACCACCCGCTCCGAGGCGTCCCCGGACCCCTGCCGGGCCCGCGCGGGCACGGTCACCACCAGCTGGGGCCCCCACACCCACCGCGACCCCCAGTCCACGGTGGCCCGCCCCTCCCGCAGCGCCGCCGTGAAGGCCCGGTCGCCCGGCCGCGCCGCCGGCGGCAGCGGGGCCACCGCGCCCCCGCCGGCCGCCACCACCTCCACCGCCCCCGGCGTCTCGTC
This sequence comes from Streptomyces sp. NPDC089915, assembly GCF_040684675.1. Classification (NCBI taxonomy): domain Bacteria; kingdom Bacillati; phylum Actinomycetota; class Actinomycetes; order Kitasatosporales; family Streptomycetaceae; genus Streptomyces; species Streptomyces sp. NPDC089915. The sequence continues at coordinate 1,634 of NZ_JBFBGN010000218.1, forward strand.
CGCGTACGCCGCGGCCATCCGGGCCAGCGCCTGCAGCGAGGGTCCGTCACCGTTGCCCAGCAGCAGGGCCATCGTGGTCGCCTCGCGCCGCACGGACTCCTCGGTGTCCCCGCGCAGCTGGGCCGTCAGGGTGAACGCCACGGGCACGGTGAAGGCGGCGAGCGCCACGCCGACCAGCAGCACGTAGCTGATGATCAGCCGCTTGATCACGCCGGATCCCCGGCCGGCACCAGCCGGAACCCCACCCCGCGCACCGCCTCGATGGCCACCGCCCCGGCGAGCTTGCGCCGCAGCGCCGCCACGTGCACGTCCAGCGTCTTGGTCGGCCCGAACCAGTTGGCGTCCCAGACCGCCTCCATGATCTGCTCCCGGGACATCAGCGCCCCCGGCTCCTCGGTGAGGAAGGCCAGCAGGTCGTACTCCTTCGGGGTGAGCGCCACCTCGGCGCCGTCCAGCCGCACCCGGGCCGACTTCCGGTCGAGGGTCAGCCGGGACCCGTACCGCTGCGGCCCCTGCGGTTCGCCCTGGGGCCGGGCCCGCCGCATCACGGCCCTGATCCGGGCGATCACCTCGCGCACCCCGAACGGCTTGGAGACGTAGTCGTCCGCCCCGATCTCCAGCCCGACGACCCGGTCGGTCTCGTCGCTGCGCGCGCTGATCACGATGATCGGCACGTCCCCGCGCCCGCGCAGCTCCCGGCAGACGTCCAGCCCGTCCGTGTCGGGCAGCCCCAGGTCGAGCAGGACCAGGTCGTAGGGGGCGGTGACGGCCAGGGCCGCCGCCCCGGTGGTGACCCACTCCACCCCGAAGCCGTAGCGCAGCAGACCGCGCCGCAGGGACTCCGCGACCGGCTCGTCGTCTTCCACCAGCAGTACATCCACAAGCCGAACCCTAAGCGCTCCCGCTCACCAGGCCGGGTCCTCCAGGGAGTCCAGGTCCAGGCCGGGCGGCAGCTGCGGCTCCCCGCCCGAAGTGGGCGACAGCTCCGCCCAGATGACCTTGCCGCGCTGGGTGTAGCGGGTGCCCCAGCGCTCCGCGTACTGGGCGACGAGGAACAGCCCGCGGCCGCCCTCGTCGGTGGTGGCCGCGTACCGCAGGTGCGGGGAGGTGCTGCTGCCGTCGGAGACCTCGCAGATCAGGTTCCGGTCGTGCAGCAGGCGCACCCGCATCGGCTCGTTCCCGTACCGGATCGCGTTGGTCATCAGCTCGCTGAGGATCAGCTCGGCGGTGAACGAGAGCCCCTCCAGCCCCCACTCCTCCAGCTGCCCCGCCGCCGCGCGCCGCACCCGCGAGACGGCCGCCGGGTCGTCCGGCACCTCCCACTCCGCGATCCGCCGCGGATCCAGCCGCCGGGTCTCGGCGATCAGCAGCGCGATGTCGTCGCTCGGCGCCGGGAAGAGCATCGCCGCCAGCACGTCCGCGCAGGCCTGCTCGGGGGTGCGGCCCGGCCGGGCCAGGGTCCGGCCCAGCAGTTCCAGCCCGGCGTCGAAGTCCCGGTCGCGGTCCTCCAGCAGCCCGTCCGTGAACAGCACCAGCCGGCTGCCCTCCGGCAGCGCCAGCCCCGCCGTCTCGAAGGGCATCCCGCCGACCCCGAGCGGCGGCCCGGTCGGCAGCTCGGGGAACTCCACCCGCCCGTCGGGGTGGACCAGGGCCGGCCCCGGATGGCCGGCGCTGGCCATCACGCAGTGCCCCGACACCGGGTCGTAGACGGCGTACAGGCAGGTGGCGCCGGTGATGCCGGCCGCCCCCTCGCCATCGCCGCCGTCCCCTCCGTCACCGCCTTCCGTTTCCGGGCCGCCGCCCGGCTCGCCGCTCTCCAGCTGGTCGATCCGGTCGATGAGCTCGTCCAAGTGCCCCAGCAGCTCGTCGGGCGGCATGTCCAGCGTCGAGAAGTTGTGCACCGCCGTGCGCAGCCGGCCCATCGTCGCCGCCGCGTGCACCCCGTGCCCGACGACGTCGCCCACCACCAGCGCCACCCGCGCCCCCGGCAGCGGGATCACGTCGAACCAGTCCCCGCCGACCCCGGCCTTCGCCGGCAGGTACCGGAAGGCGGTCCGCACCGCGCTCAGGTCGGGCAGCACCCGGGGCAGCAGGCTGCGCTGGAGGGTCACGGCGGTGGCGTGCTCGCGGGTGAAGCGGCGGGCGTTGTCGATGGAGACGGCCGCCCGCGCCCCCAGCTCCTCGGCGAAGGAGAGGTCCTCCTCGTCGAACGCCTCCGGGGTGTCGGCCGCCCGCCAGAAGTTCGCCATGCCCAGCACCACGCCCCGCGCCTGGAGCGGTACGCAGATCAGCGAGTGGAACCCGTACCCCAGGGCCTGCCGGGTCCCGGCCGGGTCGGCCGCCCGCCAGCCCATCGCCGCGTGCAGATCGGCGGCCAGCACCGCCCGCCCCGCGTCGAGGGCCTCCGCCATCGGGGCGTTCGGCACCGCGAAGAAGATGGTGTCCCCGACCGGCTGGAGCGGCTGGTCGCCGCGCACCCCGGTCATCGCCGCCCGGCGCATCCGGGTGTGCATCCCCGCCACCGGCGAGGGCTCGTCCCCGCGCAGCACCGGCTCCAGCAGCTCGACGGTGACGAAGTCCGCGAACCGCGGCACGGCCACCTCCGACAGCTCCTCCGCCGTGCGCGCCACGTCCAGGGTGGTGCCGATCCGCACCCCCGCGTCGTACAGCAGCTGGAGCCGCTCCCGGGCCACCTCGGCGCGGCCGGAGAGCGCGGCGAGCTCGGTGGTGTCGCGCAGGGTCATGACGCTGCCCGACGGCCGCCCGCCGGAGGGCGCGGTCGGCCGGACGTTGACGGCCAGGAGCCGGTCGCCCGCGAGGTGGACCTCGTCCGTGGCGACCCGCCCGGACAGCAGCAGCCCGGCGGTGCGCGGGTCCAGTCCCAGCTCGCCCACGTGCCGCTGTTCGGCGTCGGCCGGCAGGTCCAGCAGCCGGCGGGCCTCGTCGTTGGCGAGCAGCAGCCGGTCGTCGGCGCCGACGATGAGGACGCCCTCGCGCACGGCGTGCAGCACCGCCTCGTGGTGCTCGTTCATCCGGGCCAGCTCGGCGGCGCCCAGGCCGCGGGTCTGGCGCCGCAGCCGCCGGCTGACCAGGCCGGCGCCGGCGGTGCCCAGCAGCAGGGCGCCCACGGCGGCGCCGATCAGGAGCGGGAGCTGCCCCTCGACCACGTGGCCGACGTTCTCGATCTCTATGCCGGTGGAGACCAGCCCCACCACCCTGCCCCGCGCGTCCCGTACGGGGACCACCGCGCGGACCGCGTCACTGGGGGCGCCCCGGAACACCTCGGTGAAGGCCTCTCCCGCGGCGGCCCGCCCCAGGTCGCCGGCGGCGCGCTTGCCGATCAGGTCGGGGCGGGCGTCCGTGTAGCGGATCCCGTCCTTCGTCAGGACCGCGATGAAGTCGAGCCCGGAGGCCTTGCGGGCGGCCTCGGCCAGCGGCTGGAGTTCCGCGGTGGGGTCCGGGGAGGCCAGGGCCGCGGGCAGGCCGGGGGCGTGGGCGAAGGCCTCGGCGGCGGCCAGCGAGCGGTTGCGGGCGTCGTTCTCGCTGTCGCGGCGGGCCTGGAAGACCAGGGCCAGGGTCGCCGCCGTGATCAGCAGCAGCACGATCAGGGCCTGGAGGGAGAACACCTGGCCGGCGAGGCTGTTCCGGGCCAGGGAGAGGCGCGCGAGCAGGCTCGCCGGCCGCGTCTCCCTCTGCCGACCCGAACGTCCGGTCATGAGCCATTTCTAACACTGTCACCGGTAACGGGAGCGTTGGCCGCCGCCGTGCGGTACGCGCGCGGGCTGAGACCGAAGGCCGATCCGAAGTGCTGGCGGAAGGTGACCTCGCTGGCGAACCCGGCCCGCCGGGCCACCTCGGGCACCGGATGGTCGGTGCGCTCCAGCAGTCTGCGGGCCTCGTCCAGCCGGCGGCTCAGCAGCCATTTGTGGGGGGTGGTGCCGGTGGAGGCCGTGAAGTGCCGGGCGAAGGAGCGCGGGGACATCCCCGCCCAGCCGGCCAGGGTGGCCACGTCCAGCGGCTCCTGGAGCCGGCGCAGGGCCTGCTGCCGGACGGCGGCCAGCGCCTCCGCGGTCCGGTCGGCGGCCGGGACGGGCCGGTCCAGGTACTGGGCGTGGTCCCCGGAGCGGAAGGGGCCCGTCACCATCGAACGGGCGATGGCGGCGGCGGCCTCCGCGCCGTGCGCCTCGCGCACCAGGTGCAGGCACAGGTCGATGCCGGACGCGACCCCGGCGGAGGTCCACAGCCCGTCGTCCTCGACGAACAGCGGGGCCTCCTCCACCAGCACCCCGGGGTGGCGGGCGGCCAGCTGCGGGACCAGCCACCAGTGCGTCACCGCCCGCCGCCCGTCGAGCAGCCCCGCCTCGGCGAGGACGAACGCCCCCGCGCACAGCGCGGCCACCGGCACCCCCCGGGCGTGCGCCCGCCGCAGGGCGGCCAGCACCGGCTCGGGCGTCGGGTCGGAGGGCTCGGCCAGCGCCGGCACGACGACCAGGTCGGCCTCGTCGAGCCAGTCCAGGCCCCGGTCGGGGGCGAGGGTGAGCCCGCCGGGCAGGGAGATGGCCGCCCCGGGGTCCAGCGCGCAGCGGCGCAGTTCGAACGGGGGCACCCCGACGCGGCTGCGGTCGGGCCCCCAGACCTCGGTGATGACGGCGAGGTCGAAGGCGCGGATCCCGGGCTGGGCGACGATCGCGACGCGGTGCATGCGGCCACTCTGCCAGAGCCCGCTCCGGAGATCCTGCCAGTCTGGCGGGATCCCATCGTTTCGGGTCCCCGGAGCCCCTGGGGCGCCCGGCCCCCGCCGGACATGATCGATCCATGACCGAGAACGCGATCGAGATCGCCCCCGACAGTGCCCTGATCGTCATCGACGTGCAGCAGGGCTTCGACGACGCCGCCTTCTGGGGGCCGCGCGACAACCCGGCGGCCGAGGGGAACATCGCCGCGCTGATGGACGCCTGGGAGGAGTCGGGCCGCCCGCTGGTGCTGGTCCGGCACGCCTCGGTGCGGCCCGGGTCCGTCCTCGCCGCGGACCGGCCCGGACACGCCTTCAAGGACTTCGTCGCCGACCGGGCCGGGCGGGCCGCCCTGCACGTCACCAAGACCGTCAACTCCTCCTTCTACGGCACCCCGGACCTCGGGGAGTGGCTGACGGCGCGGGGGATACGGCAGCTGGTGGTGGTGGGCATCCAGACCAACATGTGCGTGGAGACCACGGCCCGGATGGGCGGCAACCTCGGCTACGAGGTCCTCGTCCCGCTGGACGCGACCCACACGTTCGACCTCGCGGGCCCGGGGGGCCTGACCCTCACCGCCGCCCAGCTGGCGGCGGCCACCGCAGTCAACCTCCACGGCGGCGGCTTCGCCCGCGTACTGACGACGGCCGAGGTCCTGGCGGCGGCCTGACGGTGGCGCCGCTGCGCGGGCTGGATTTCGCTGCGCGAAATTCCGGCCCCGCCGGCGTTTGAGGCGCGGGGTCTGGGGCGGAGCCCCGGGGAACGGGCGAAGGGCGGGGCGGGGAGCAAGCC
>NZ_JBFBGN010000219.1:0-7100 GCF_040684675.1 Streptomyces sp. NPDC089915
AACCAGTGGTCGTGCAACGGTTCGCCCACGCAGAGCTGGCGGTGGCGGGCGCAGCCGGGTGGCGGCTGGAGCCTGGTCAACGCGAACTCGGGGAAGTGCCTGAGCATCCGGGGCCAGGGTGACGGGGCCCTAGCCGTCCAGCAGCCCTGTGACGGCAGCCCCCTCCAGACCTGGAACTGACCCCGCGCCCGTCCGGCGCCCTCGTACGCAGGCGCCGGACGGGCCTCCGTGTCCGCGGACGATGCCCGTTGTCCACCCGCCGAGCTGGGCTTTCGCCGTCCGGGACGGCGGACAAGGGGGTCCGGCCCGCACCGTGGGATCCGAGCCGTCAGACACGACGCAGGAGGCCACGAGAGATGACTTCACTGTTCCGCAGCAGCCCCCGCCGGGTACCGGCCCGGCGCCGCAAAACCGCACGGATCGCGTGCTGGTCGCTGGCCGGCACCCTGGCCGGCGCCCTCGCCTGGACCACCGCCTTCGGCCCCGGCCTGACCGGCACGCCGGGACGGAGCGACACCGTGGCCATCGCCGCGTCCACCGTCTCCCAGGACCCGGTGCCGATGGCCATGGAGCAGATCGTCGCCGCCGGGGACTCGGCATACGCGCTGGCCGCCGACCACCAGGCCGTCTACGAATGGTCCACCGGCCAGGCGAACTGGCAGAAGATCCGCGGCGCCGCCCAGAAGCTCTACGCCGGCGGCGACCGGCTCTACGCGATCGAGCCGGGCAGCGGCGACATCTCCCGGTACGGCGGCGAGCCCAACCAGTGGACCCGCATCGGAGGCCCCGGCGCCACCTTCGCCGCCACCTCCAAGGACCTGTACGGGATCAGCCCCGACCACTCCGGGGTCTGGAAGTACAGCGGCCGGGGCGACGTCTGGAACAAGGTCGGCGATCCCGCCGGGAACCTCTACACCGGGCCCGACAAGGCCCTGTACGCCACCAACCCCGTCACCAAGGACATCGTCAAGTACGACGGCGGCCGGTGGAAGGTCGTCGGAGGCCCCGGCGCCGCCTTCGCCGTCACCGACAACAACTTCTACGGCCTGACCCCCGACCACAAGGCCGTCGTCGAGTACGACGCGAAGAAGAACGTGTGGAACCCCGTCGGCGGGCCCGCCGGGACCATCCTCGCGAGCAACACCCTCTACGCCACCCGGCCGGACACCGGCGAGCTCTACAAGTACAACGGGAGCCCCGGCAAGTGGAACCGCGTCAGCGGGGCCGCGGCCGCCTTCGCCACCAGCGGCGACCACCTGTACCGACTCGCTCCCGACAAGCTCTCCGTCCAGCGGTACGCCGGCAGCGGCGCCGACGACAAGTGGGCCGACCTGGGAGCCCCGCCGGCGTCGGCGGTCCCGGCCACGCCCGCGGAGAAGCTGGCGCGCCTCGACGCCCTGACTCAGCTCGGAGACAAGGCGTTCGGCGACTGGGTGGAGACCAGGGCCGCGCACCAGCTGGGCAAGCCCGACCGCTACGAGTTCAACTGGACCACGAACGGGTGCAACGATCCGGCGCCCAACAGGCTCGGGACCTACGACTTCACCTTCGCCTGCATCCGGCACGACTTCGGCTACCGCAACTACAAGGACCTCCAGGGCGAGGACGTCTTCCAGCACGGGGCGGACTGGAACTCCCCCAAGGACCGCGTCGACCGCATCTTCCACCAGGACCTGCTCGCGGTGTGCGACGAGATGGGCTTCCCCGTCCACCACACCGCCACAGAACGCGCGGCCTGCGTCAAGGCGGCCGACGTGTACTTCGCGGCCGTCGTCGTCGCCAGCTGAGCCGGCACGGACCACGACGGGCCGCCGCCCCCGCCGAGCGGGGGCGGCGGCCCCGCTAGTCCACCCGCAGGGCGGCCAGGCGTTGGGCGAAGGGGATGAGGGTGGTCGACGGGGTCGGGGGGAGGGAGGTGATCGCGCCCGTGGAGGAGCGGGGGGCGGCTATCGCGGTGGTGGTGTCCACGTCCGGGGCGGCCGGGGTGTGGGCGGGGGTCAGGAAGCGGGCCAGTTCCGTGCCCGCTCGGGTGATGCGCCGGTCCAGGCCCTCGTCGCCCCAGTCCGGCGAGGCGGCGTAGACGGCGGTGGGCAGGACGAGGGCGCGCAGGTAGGTGAAGAGGGGGCGCAGGGCGTGTTCGGTGACCAGGGAGTGCCGGGCGGTGCCGCCGGTCGCGCCGAGGAGCACGGGGGTGCCGGTGAGGGCGTCCTTGTCGAGGACGTCGAAGAAGGACTTGAACAGGCCGCTGTAGGAGCCGGCGAAGACCGGGGTCACGGCGATCAGGCCGTCCGCGGCCGCCACCGCGTCGAGGGCGGCGGCCAGGCGGGCGGGCGGGAAGCCGGTGGTGAAGTGCAGGGCGATGTCGGTGGCGAGGTCGCGCAGTTCGATGACCTCGGGCTCGGGGGCGGGGGCGGCCCCGGCCGCCGCGGCCGTGAGGGTCGCGGCGGTGAGGCGGTCGGCGAGGAGGCGGGTCGAGGAGGGTGAGCTCAGTCCGGCCGATACGACGACGAGCTTCATGCGCGGGCCTCCTCGTGGGGCGTGGCGGCCGCGACGCGGGCCGCGTGGGTGGGGGCGTCCGGGACGCCGGCGGGGCGGAGGTTCGCGAACTCCTTGCGCAGGACCGGGACGACCTCCTCGCCGAGGAGGTCGAGCTGCTCCAGGACGGTCTTCAGGGGCAGGCCCGCGTGGTCGACCAGGAAGAGCTGGCGCTGGTAGTCGCCGGCGTAGTCGCGGAAGGAGAGGGTCCGCTCGATGACCTGCTGCGGGGAGCCCACGGTGAGGGGGGTCTGGGAGGTGAACTCCTCCAGGGAGGGGCCGTGCCCGTAGACGGGGGCGTTGTCGAAGTAGGGGCGGAACTCGCGGACCGCGTCCTGGGAGTTGCGGCGCATGAAGACCTGGCCGCCGAGGCCGACGATGGCCTGTTCGGGGGTGCCGTGCCCGTAGTGGGCGTAGCGCTCGCGGTAGAGCTCGACCATCTGCCGGGTGTGGGAGGCGGGCCAGAAGATGTTGTTGTGGAAGAAGCCGTCGCCGTAGTAGGCGGCCTGTTCGGCGATCTCGGGCGAGCGGATGGAGCCGTGCCAGACGAAGGGGGCGACGCCGTCGAGGGGGCGGGGGGTGGAGGTGAAGGACTGGAGCGGGGTGCGGAACTTGCCCTTCCAGGTGACGACGTCCTCGTCCCACAGGCGGCGCAGCAGCGCGTAGTTCTCGATGGCGAGGTCGATGCCGTCGCGGATGTCCTTGCCGAACCAGGGGTAGACCGGGCCGGTGTTGCCGCGGCCCGTCATGAGGTCGACGCGGCCGTCGGCGACGTGCTGGAGCATCGCGAAGTCCTCGGCGATCTTCACCGGGTCGTTGGTGGTGATCAGCGTGGTGGAGGTGGAGAGGATCAGCTTCTCGGTGCGGGCGGCGATGTAGCCGAGCATCGTCGTCGGCGAGGAGGGGACGAACGGCGGGTTGTGGTGCTCGCCGGTGGCGAAGACGTCGAGGCCGACCTCCTCGGCCTTCTGCGCGATGGCGAGCATGGCCTTGATGCGGTCGTGCTCGCCGGGCGCGCGTCCGGTCGTCGGGTCGGTGGTGACGTCGCCGACGGTGAAGATCCCGAACTGCATGGCTCCCCTTCCAAGGTTGTTTAGAATTCAACTATACCCGTGAACGGAGGGCGGTGCCGACCTATTCCCGCCTGTCGGGGGCGCCCGCGGACGGGGAGCGGGGGTAGGGTGCGGGCCGTGTCCGGGTATCAGCGTGATCTCGTCGGGTACGGCGCCGAGCCGCCGCACGCGGGCTGGCCGGGCGGGGCGCGGGTGGCCGTGAGCCTCGTCCTCAACTACGAGGAGGGCGCCGAACGCAACGTCCTGGACGGGGACTCCGGCTCCGAGGGGTACCTGCACGAGATCGTCGGCGCGCCGCCGGTGGAGGGCGGGCGGGACCTGAACGCCGAGTCGATGTTCGCCTACGGGGCGAGGGCCGGGTTCTGGCGGGTGCACCGGACCCTGGCGGCGCACGGGGTGCCGCTCACGGTGTTCGCGGTGGGGCAGGCCCTGGAGCGCAATCCCGAAGCGGCGCGGGCGATGGGGGCCGCGGGGTGGGAGGTCGCGGGGCACGGGTGGCGGTGGACGGACTACCGCGAGGTGCCCGAAGAGGTGGAGCGGGCCGACATCGCGCGGACGGTCGAGACGATCGGGAGGCTCACCGGGCGGCGGCCGGTGGGGTGGTACACGGGGCGGACGAGTGCGCGTACGCGGCGGCTGGTGGCGGAGGAGGGCGGGTTCCTGTACGACTCGGACGACTACTCCGACGACCTGCCGTTCTACGTCACGGAGGGCGGGCGGCAGCGGCTCGTGGTGCCGTACGGGCTGGACGCCAACGACTTCAAGTTCCTGATCGTGCACGGGTTCACGACCGCCGACGACATGCTCGCGTACCTCGTCGACACCTACGCCGCCCTGCACGCGGAGGGGGCCGACCGGCCGCGGATGATGAGCGTGGGGCTGCACTGCCGGATCATCGGCCGGCCCGGGCGGATCCGGGCGCTCGACGGGTTCCTGCGGCACGTCGCGCAGCTCGGCGGGGGCTGGATCACCACGCGGGAGCGGATCGCCCGGCACTGGCTCACCACGCACCCGCCGGCGGACCCGCAGGGGTGAGGGCCCCCTGCCGTCGGGGCGGCGGGGGGCCCTCGGTGTGGGGGGGGGGCGCCTGCCGTCGGGGCGGCGGGGCCTCCGGTGCGCCGGGCGCGGATCAGCAGGCGCTGATGTATCCGAACCAGTCCAGGGGGGCTTCAGCGCGCTCGTCGTAGCCGTACTTGGAGCCCCAGCCGAACTTGCCGTTGTGGTCGTAGAAGCTCATGCGGTACCCCGAGGGCTGGTTGTTGATCCAAGAGCCCGTGCCGCGGAAGGGGTTGCTGACCTTGCCGCAGTCGAAGACCTGGAGCGCGGTGCCGTTGAAGTTTGTGTACGGGTACAGGCATATCTTGTCGCGCTTGCAGGTGTCGTAGGGGGCACCGGGGGCGGACAGATCGCGGGCCCGCTGCTCCCCGGGCAGGGGGAGCAGCAGGACCGCCTTGGCGTCCTTGTCGAGGGCGATCTTGTTCGCGGCGATCTGGCGGCCTCCGGTGGCGGCCAGCTGGGCATCGACCTGGCGCTGGAGTTCCGCGGCCTGGCCGTCGTTCAGCCCCGCCTCATGGGCCTGGGCGGAGAAGGCGGCCCGTGACTGCGCGGCCGTGGTGTCGGTCGCCTGGGCCGGGGCCGCCAGGGCGAGGGCGCCGAGGAGGGTGGCGCCGAGGGCCGCCAGGCGGATGCGCGTCGATGACATGGGTCTCCCCTTGGTCGTCCGGTCCCACCGGGTGGGCCGGGTGGCGGGGCGCCCCGTCGGCGCCCTGTCCGCCGGAAGACTGGCCCGGGCCCGGGATTGGCCGGACGGTCCGGTTCGCGTCCGTGCAGGTCAGTGGGGGTGGAGGGGGAGGACAACCCCGTTGTCCGGCGGACAACCCGGTGGGTTCCGGTGGGTCAGGGGGTCCTGACGACCTCGTCCGCGACGGGGAAGGCGGTCGCGCAGGACGGGCAGACGGCCCGGCCGAAGAGGTGGGTCAGGCCGCGGGCGATGGCCTCGTGGCCCGCCCGCGCCGCCGTGCCGTGCAGGCGGGCGGGGAGCGGGGCGAGGGTGGACGGGTCGGCCGGGAGGAGCGGCGCCCTGGCCGGGTCGGCCGTGACGTAGTCGCCGTCCGAGGCGAAGAAGCCGTGGTCGCCGAAGGCGATGAAGAGGGCCGTGGTGCAGGCCGGGCAGTCGAGTTCGTACTCCTGCTCGAAGAGGCCTTCGAGGCGGCCCGCGCTCCACACCCGTTCGCCCTCGAAGGCCAGCACGCACTGGAGGAGGTAGACGAAGGCCGGGGCGTCGTCCGTGGCCGCGTCGAGGAGGGCGCGGGCCACGGGGAGGAGGGCGGTGATCTCGTCCGCGTAGCGGGCGGAGCGCTCGTCGTCGGCCGCCGAGACGATGAGGCCGGACATCAGGACCGCGTCGAGCGGGGCGCCGGGGGCGCGGCCGGTGGCGATGGCCGCCAGGTACGGGAGGGCGGGGAAGCTGTCCTCGTAGACGGAGCCCTGGTGGCACAGGTCGTCCCACAGCTCGCTCCAGACGCGGCCGTCCTCCTCACCGCCGAGGCGGGCGAAGGCGGCGGGCAGGTCCTCCGAGGGGCGCGCGATCATGGGAGGGCATTCTTCCGGATGCCGCCCCGCCGCGGGACGGCGGCCCCGGGGCCGGGCGGCGCCGGGGCCGGGCGGCGCCGGGCGGCATGGCCCGAGGCCGACGGCTCCCCCGGGCCGTCGGGCGGACATGTTTCGCTGGCCGGCGGACGGCTGGGCCGGGCGGCAGCGGGGCCGCATGACCCGGGGCCGGTGGCCCGAGGCCGCGCGGCTCAGGGGCCGGGCAGCGCCAGGGCCGCGCAGCGCCGGGGCCGGGTGGCTCCCCCCGGGTCGTTGGGCGGGCGGCGGGTGGGGCGGGGTCAGTTGGTGGTGGCGAGGGAGCTGGCGGTGATGCCCAGGGGGGTCCACTCGGAGTCCCGGCCCGTCCAGCGGGAGACGGTCAGGTCCTCGCCGATGCGGTAGACGGAGTCGGCGCCCACGGCGAGGCCGACGCCCGCCGTGCCGATCGGGGTCCACACGTCCGGCACGTTGGCGTACTTGAGGATCCGGCCCGTTGCGGGGTCGACCGCGAAGAGGCCGGCGCCGCCCGCGTACAGGTTGCGGGCCGGACCGCCGATCCGGCGCCAGTTGCTGCCCTTGGCGTTGGCCTGCCAGACCTCCCGGCCGTCCGGGGAGACCTTGGCCACGTAGTCGGGTCCGACGGCGAAGTCGAGTCCGGGGCCGCCCGCGTCGACCCAGGCGTCGCCGAAGCCCGTGTAGCGGAACAGGGCCCCCGAGCCGGGGCTGGTCGCGAAGAGTCCCGCGCCGCCCGCGTACAGGCGGGCGGCGGCGGTGCCGATGCGGACCCATTCCGTGCCCTGGCCGGTCCCAGCTCAAGCTGCTGGGCAACCAGGTGCTGCCGTTCTTCGACCAGGACGGGGTCCACGAGATCTACCGGTCGTGGCGGAAGGTGCTCGACGAGTA
>NZ_JBFBGN010000220.1:0-6993 GCF_040684675.1 Streptomyces sp. NPDC089915
GACGATCGCGACGTGGCTCAGCAGCCGCACCCGCTCGGTGACCCCGGCGAGGAAGGCCAGGGTGGCCACCGGGTCGTACCAGACGGTGCCCATGGCACCGGTCAGAAGAACACGGACCTCCGCTGCACCAGCAACTTGTACAGCGTGTGCTGAATCCGCTCCCGCACCTCATCCGTCAGGTTGAACATCAGCATCGGATCCTCCGCCGCCTCCGCCGCGTACCCGTCCGTCGCGATCGGCTCCCCGAACTGGATCGTCCACTTCGTCGGCAGCGGCACCGCCCCCAACGGCCCCAGCCAGGGGAACGTCGGAGTCACCGGGAAGTACGGCAGCCCCAGCAGCCGCGCCAGCGTCTTCGCGTTCCCGATCATGGGGTAGATCTCCTCCGCCCCCACGATCGAGCACGGCACGATCGGCGTCCCCGCCCGCAGCGCCGTCGAGACGAACCCGCCCCGCCCGAACCGCTGGAGCTTGTACCGCTCGCCGAACGGCTTCCCTATCCCCTTGAAGCCCTCCGGCATCACCCCGACGAGCTCCCCGGCCTCCAGCAGCCGCTGCGCGTCCTCCGCGCACGCCAGCGTGTGCCCGGCCTTGCGCGCCAGCTCGTTGACCCCCGGCAGCATGAACACCAGGTCCGCCGCCAGCAGCCGCAGGTGCCGCTCCGCCGGGTGGTGGTCGTGCACCGCGACCTGGAGCATCAGCCCGTCCAGCGGAAGCGTCCCCGAGTGGTTCGCGACGATCAGCGCCCCGCCCTCCTTCGGGATGTTCTCGACGCCCTTGACCTCGACCCGGAAGTACTTCTCGAACAGCGGCCGCATCAGGGACATCAGGACCTGGTCCGTCAGCTCCTTGTCGTAGCCGAACTCGTCGACCTCGTACTCGCCCGTGATCCGCCGCCGCAGGAACGCCAGCCCGCCCGCGATCCGCCGGTCCCAGTCGCCCGCACCGCCCACCCGGCCGGAGGGCTCCCGTGGGGGCGCCACCAGCTCCACCGGGCCGCTCTCCGGCGCTCCCGCCGCCGGCGGCTGCGCGGGGGCCGCCACCGCGTCCACGGCCCGCGCCTTGCGCGCGCCGCCGCCGCGCCGGCGCGGCCGGTCCTCGCCGAACGGGATGACCTTGGCGTCCGCCACTACCGCTCCACTCTCTCGTCCGCCTTCAACAGCCCCGCCACCCGGTCCACGGCCCGCCCCACCCGCTCCGGCGGCAGCAGCCCGTTCCCCCGGCTCCGCGCGAAGTCCGCGAAGGTCTCCGCCGTCGTGTACCGCGGCAGGAACCCCAGGACCTCGCGCATCTGCGCCGTCTCCACGACCCGCCCGTGCGTCAGCAACCGGATCTGCTCCGGCGAGAAGTCCGTCACCCCCACCGCCCGCAGCGCCTGCCCCACCCACGTCACCGCCGGCAGCAGCAGCGGCACCGCGGGCCGCCCCAGCCGCCGCGCGCACTGCGACAGCAGCAGGACCCCGTCCCCCGCGATGTTGAAGGTGCCGCTGTTCAGCGTCCCGCGCCCCGGCTCGCCCGCCGCCAGCCGCAGCACGTCCACCACGTCGTCCTCGTGGACGAACTGGAGCCTCGGGTCGTAGCCGAGCACGGTCGGCACCACCGGCATCGAGAAGTACTCGGCGAGCGCCGAGTCCGCGAACGGCCCGAGGATGTTCGCGAAGCGCAGCACGCACACCGCCACGTCCGGCCGCCGGCGCGCGAAGCCCCGTACGTACCCCTCGACCTCGGCGGCCTCCTTCGCGAAGCCCGCCGCCGGCAGCGACTTCGGCTGCGTCGTCTCGGTGAACACCGCGGGATCCCGCGCCGTGCCCCCGTAGACGCTCGTGCTCGACTTCACCACGAGCCGCCGTACGGTCGGCGACTTCTGGCAGGCGCCCAGGAGCTGCATCGTCCCGATGACGTTGGTCTCCTTGACGGCGCTCCGCCCGCCCGGCGCCCCCGGCGCGCCTCCGGTGACCGCCAGGTGGACCACCGTGTCCACCGCGTGCTCGGCGAGCACCCGGGCGATCGCCGACTGTCTGATGTCCGCGTGCACGAACTCGGCCGAGCCGAGCCGGTGCGGCGGGGTCACGGCATCGACCGCGATGACCCGCTCCACCTCCGGGTCACGCTGGATGCGGCGCACGAAGCGGCCCCCCAGCTGCCGGGCAGCCCCGGTGACGAGCACGACCTTCCCCACGAGCTCAGCGCCTCCCTCGAGAAGTACCCCCGGCTGCACCACAGCCCCTCCACCAGGATGGTGGAGGGGCTGCGGAGAACACGTACAGCTGCCGTTTACTTCTTGTTACGGCGCTGGACGCGGGTGCGCTTGAGCAGCTTGCGGTGCTTCTTCTTAGCCATCCGCTTGCGCCGCTTCTTGATAACAGAGCCCACGACTACCCTCGCTCACTTCTCGGAACACCCCCGCGATGCGGGGATCTCGGTGCGGGGCGTCTGGGCCCACACGACCTACGTCGGCCTAGCCTACCCGCCCGAGCTACGAGCTTGTAATCCGAGGCTTCCGCAGGCGTTGCCCAAGCCTCACTCTCAGGCCGACTCCACCCCCACGAAGGACTCCCGCAGGTACTCGTGGACCGCGTTTTCGGGGACCCGGAAGGACCGGCCCACCCGGATCGCGGGCAGATGACCGTTGTGCACCAGGCGGTACACGGTCATCTTCGACACTCGCATCACCGAGGCGACCTCCGCCACGGTCAGGAACTGAACCTCACTGAGAGGCCTCTCGCCAGCAGCCATGACACCCACCTTGACCTTCCGCGCATGACGGGCACCGGCTTCCCCTCCGGTTACTCCTCGTCGTCGCACGCTCACTCCCCAGAGTAGGGGCGCGTGATACGGCTGGGGAAGAGGAGCTACGGCCACTCCTGACGCACCGGCAGCCCGGCGCGCTGCAACACGAACCGCGTGAGCGGTCCATAGGCCGCCGAACGCACCGCGTCATCAAGCGGAACCACCACCGCCACCCGCCCCTCGGCCTCCCCCACGAACAACGCGGGATCATCCGTATCGGCCAGCCCGATCGCCTCCACACCCAGCTGACCTGCACCGCAGACCCAACCGTGATCCCCCACCACCAGTTCCGGCAACGGGCCGCCGGCCTCCGCCAGCGCCCCGAGCGCCAGCCGAACCGGGAGCGGCGAATGGGTGTGTGCGCCGGTGGCACTCCCGGCTCCGCGCGCGCCGGGTTCCCGCACCAGTGCGACTCCCCGTACGTAATCCAGCCGGTGCTCGCGTACGCCGAACCGGGTCGCCATGTCGACATGGACCCCCTGCGCCGGGGTGAGGACAACACAGCCCGCCGCCGACAGGGCCCCCGCCAATGTGGCGTAGAACTCCAGCAGCCGATGCGGGTGCCCCGTGCCGAACAGCACCGGCGACCGCGCCCCGGCCGCCTCCCGCAGCCGCTCCGCGAACACCCCCAGCGCCGCCAGCGTCAGCCCCGGGTCGATCACGTCCGGCCCGCTGACCTGCGCCGGATCCGGAGAGACCCCGCAGCGGTCCGCCATCAGCCCCAGCAGCGCACCCTCGTCCCAGCGGCCCACCGGATCCAGCCCCAGCAGCACCCGGGGATCACGCGCCGCGAACAGCCGGTAGCTGCGCAGGCTCTCCTCCCGCGTGGTGGCGACCGGCCCGGCCAACCGGGCGGCCAGCAGATGCGCGCGCAACGCGCCCTCGCTCAACACCCTCCGATGCTGCCGCAAGGAATCTGCCGGAACATCAATTCCGGCGAACAGCCCCACAGTTGGCGTAACCGCGCCAGAAACTGACCACACGTCACAACAGCATCCCGCGCAACGGGAACACCGCCCGGCGCATCGCCAGAACGGCCTGATCCGTACGGTCCGCCGGGTCGTACCCCGCGTCCCAGTCCCGCCACCCGACCGCGCGCCCGTCCGTCATCCGGGCCGGCCCGGGCTGCCGAGTCCGCGCGTACACCTCGTCCCGCCACGACTGCGGCACCAACGCCGCCGGGTCCACCGGCCGGTGCGCCGCGATCCCCACCAGGTGCGTCCACGACCGCGGCACGACGTCCACCACCGCGTACCCGCCACCGCCCAGCGCCAGCCACCGCCCGCCCGCGTACTCGTGCGCCAGAGCGTGACATGCCTCCTGCACGGCCCGCTGCGCGTCCAGCGACACCGCCAGGTGCGCGAGGGGGTCCTCGAAGTGCGTGTCCGCCCCGTGCTGGCTCACCAGCACCTGCGGCCGGAAGTCCGCCAGCAGCTCGGGCACCGTCGCGTGGAACGCCCGCAGCCACCCCTCGTCCCCGGTCCCGGCCGGCAGCGCCACGTTCGCCGCGCTGCCCTCGGCCTCCGGACCGCCCGTCTCCTGCGGCCAGCCCGTCTGCGGGAACAGGGTCCGCGGATGCTCGTGCAGCGACACCGTCAGCACCCGGGGATCGTCCCAGAACGCCGTCTGCACCCCGTCCCCGTGGTGCACGTCCACGTCCACGTACGCGACCCGCTCCGCCCCCAGCTCCAGCAGCCGCGCGATCGCCAGCGCCGCGTCGTTGTACACGCAGAACCCGGCCGCCCCGCCCGGCATCGCGTGGTGCAGCCCGCCGGCGAAGTTCACCGCGTGCTCCGCCTCACCGCGCCACAGGGCCTCCGCCGCCGCCACCGACTGGCCGGCGATCAGCGCCGACGCCTCGTGCATCCCGCGGAACGCCGGATCGTCCACCGTCCCCAGCCCGTACGAGCCGTCGGCCACCCCCGGATCCGCCGACACCTCGCGCACCGCCGCCACGTAGTCCTCGCGGTGCACCAGCCTCAGCGTCGAGTCCCCGGCCGCCCGGGCCGCCCGCACCTCCATCTCCCGGTCCAGCCCGAAGGCGCGCACCAGGCCCATGGTCAGCGCCAGGCGCACCGGGTCCATCGGATGGTCCGGTCCGAAGTCATACCTCGTTACCGCCTCGTCCCACATCAACAGCCCGGTCACCGGCTCGCCGCTCATGCCGCACACCGTATCGGGCCTTGTCCGCAGTCCCGAACGAGCGTGCGTGGACCAGCGTGACGAGCACCAGCGCCATCGGCACCAGCATGGCGCCCCGGTAGTTCCAGGCGTCCCCGATCCCGCCGACGAGCGGCGAACCGATCAGGAACCCCACGTAGTTGAAGATGTTCAGCCGCGCCACCGCCGTGTCCGAGGCGTTCGGGAACAGCCGCCCCGCCGCCGCGAAGGTCTGCGGGACGATCACGCACAGCCCGATCCCCAGCAGCGTGAACCCCAGCATCCCCGTCCAAGCCCCGGGCGCCGCCGCCACCACCGCGAACCCGCCCGCGGCCACCACGGCCCCGCAGCGCACCACGGCCGCCGCCCCGAACCGCCGCACCCCGAGGTCCCCCACGGCCCGGCCCACGAGCGTGGTCACCATGTACACGTTGTAGGGGACGGTCGACAGCTGCTCGGAGCTCCCCAGCACGTCCTGGAGGTACTTGGCACTCCAGTTCGCCACCGTCGAGTCCCCGATGTACGCGCACGCCATCACCAGGCACAGCGGCAGCAGCAGCCGCCCGCCCCGCTCCGGCCACCCCTGCCGCCCGGCCTCCGCGTCCCCGGCACCCTCCCCGGCACCCCTCACGTCGGCGTAGTACCGGCTGGCGGCCAGCGCCGACGGCAGCAGGAGCACGACGGCCGGCAGGTACCCCGTGAACAGCTCCAGGTGCCAGTGCGCCCCCGCCCAGGCCGCCGAGGCGCCCACGATCCCGCCCAGGCTGTACGCGGCGTGGAACCCGAGCATGATGGAGCGCCCGTACGCCCGCTGGAGGCTGACGCCGAGCATGTTCATCGAGGCGTCGAGCGCCCCGACCGCCAGCCCGAACACCCCCAGGGCCACGGCCACGTGCCACATCCGGCTGCCGGCCCCCACGCCGAGCAGCGCCAGCAGCACGACGGGCTGCGCCCACCGCAGCACGACGCTGGGCGCGACCCGCTTGACCAGGTGCTCGGTGGCGACGCTGGAGACCCCGGCGAGGACGGGCACGGCGGCGAGGAAGGCGGGCAGCAGCCCGTCGGATATCCCGTACCGGTCCTGGATGGCCGGGATGCGGGTCACGAGCAGGGCGAAGGTGACCCCTTGTACGAAGAAACTGAACCCCAGGGCACCGCGGCCCCGCCGCAGCCGCACGTCATCTGTCATGGCGGCACAGCGTAGGCCCCTCACCTACCCGTGGGTAGAGAGATCACGCACCCAATCCGAGCAGGGCGGACAGCTCCTTCATCTCCCCGAAGCAGGCGGTGGCGCCGGCGAGCTTCGCCGCGGGGACCATGGAGGTGAACCCGAGCACGTCCATGCCGGCGGCCCGTGCGGCCTCGACGCCGAGCGGGCTGTCCTCGACGACGACGCACTGCGAGGGGTGCACGCCCATCATGTCGGCGGCGTGCAGGAACAGGTCCGGCGCGGGCTTCCCGCGGCCCACCTCCTCGGCGCTGAAGATCCACTCCTCCTCGAACCACTCGTCGAGCCCGGCGGCCCCATGGGCGACGCGGATCCGCTCGTGGCTGCTGGAGGAGGCGACGCAGTACGGCACTCCGTGCGCGGAGAGCTCCCCGAGCACGTCGGTCACCCCGGGGACGGGCTGGAGTTCGCGCGCGAAGGCGGCGAAGACCCGCTCGTGGAGGACCTGGTCGAAGCCCTCCGGCAGCCGCTGCCCGGTGCGCTCCTTGATGAGGTCGTGCACCCGGTGCACGGCGCCGCCCATGTAGTCGCGCAGGGACTCCTCGTACGTGGTGGGGTGCCCGACTTCCGTCAGGTACTCGGCGAGGATCGTGTTGGAGAGCGGCTCGCTGTCCACGAGGACGCCGTCGTTGTCGAAGATGACCAGCTGGTAGACCATCAGCCCACCATACGAGCGTCCGCCGCGCGTTCCCGGCAGGGCGGTGCGGGGTAAACGGCTGAAAACGCAGAAAAGCCCCGCACCATGACTGGTGCGGGGCTTTCCCACAATGATTGTTCGGCGGCGTCCTACTCTCCCACAGGGTCCCCCCTGCAGT
>NZ_JBFBGN010000221.1:0-6564 GCF_040684675.1 Streptomyces sp. NPDC089915
GCTCCGCCCCCGGACCCCCGGTCCTCAAACGCCGGACGGGCTGAATCGCACGCGTACCCGTACAGAAGGAGTGAGCACCGCATGAGCACCCCCTACCCGTTCACCGCAGTCGTCGGCCAGGCCGACCTGCGGCTGGCGCTCCTGCTCAACGCCGTGAGCCCCGCGGTCGGCGGTGTGCTCGTGCGGGGCGAGAAGGGGACCGCCAAGTCCACCGCCGTGCGCGCGCTCTCCGCCCTGCTCCCCCAAGTGGACGTCGTCCCCGGCTGCCGGTTCTCGTGCGCGCCCGGCGCGCCCGACCCGGCCTGCCCGGACGGCCCGCACGAGTCCGGCCCCGGCGCCGAGCGCCCCGCGCGGATGGTCGAACTGCCCGTCGGCGCCTCCGAGGACCGGCTCGTCGGCGCCCTCGACATCGAGCGGGCCCTCGCCGAGGGCGTGAAGGCCTTCGAGCCCGGCCTGCTGGCCGACGCGCACCGCGGGATCCTGTACGTCGACGAGGTCAACCTGCTCCACGACCACCTGATCGACCTCCTCCTCGACGCGGCCGCGATGGGCGCCTCGTACGTGGAGCGCGAGGGCGTGTCCGTGCGCCACGCGGCCCGTTTCCTCCTCGTCGGCACCATGAACCCCGAGGAGGGCGAGCTGCGGCCGCAGCTGCTCGACCGGTTCGGGCTGACCGTGGAGGTCGCGGCCTCCCGGGAGCCCGCCCAGCGCGTCGAGGTGGTGCGCCGCCGTCTCGCGTACGAGGACGATCCCGCGGGCTTCGCCGTCCGCTGGGCCGGGGACGAGAGCGAGGTGCGCGCACGGGTCGTGGCCGCGCGGGCGCTCCTCCCGCAGGTGGCGCTCGGGGACACCGCGCTGCTCCAGATCGCCGCCACCTGCGCCGGCTTCGAGGTCGACGGCATGCGCGCCGACATCGTGATGGCCCGTACGGCGACCGCCCTGGCGGCCTGGGCCGGGCGTACCTCCGTCCTGAAGGAGGACGTCCGCCAGGCGGCCCTGCTGGCGCTGCCGCACCGCCGCCGGCGCAACCCCTTCGACGCGCCCGGACTGGACGAGGACAAGCTCGACGAGATCCTGGACGGCTTCCCCGACGAGGAGCCGGAGCCCGAGCCCGACCCGGAGCCCGAGGGTCCGGACGACGACAACGGCGGCGGCCCCGGCGGGGACGGCGGCGGGGTGCCCCCGCAGGGCGGCGGCCCCGAGACCGGGCACGCGCCCGACGCGCCGCAGCAGGAGGAGACGGCGGCCCCGGAGGCGCAGCCCTCCGCCCCCCAGAGCGGGGCCGGCGGGGCCGAGCAGGCCGCCGTGGCGGCGGCCGAGCCGTTCCGCACCAAGATGCTCAGCGTGCCCGGCCTCGGTGAGGGCGCGGCCGGGCGCCGCTCGCGGGCCCGTACCGCGCACGGCCGCACCACCGGCTCCCAGCGCCCCCGGGGGCAGCTGACGAAGCTGCACCTGGCGGCGACGGTGCACGCCGCCGCCCCGCACCAGAAGGCGCGCGGGCGCTCCGGCCCGGGGCTGGTCGTGCGCAAGGACGACCTGCGGCAGGCGACCCGGGAGGGCCGCGAGGGCAACCTGGTGCTGTTCTGCGTCGACGCCTCCGGCTCGATGGCGGCCCGGCAGCGGATGAGCGCCGTCAAGGGCGCCGTGCTCTCGCTGCTGCTCGACGCCTACCAGCGCCGGGACAAGGTCGGCCTGATCACCTTCCGCGGTGCGGACGCCGAGCTGGCGCTGCCGCCCACCTCCTCCGTGGACGCGGCCGCGGCCCGGCTGGAGAAGCTGCCGACCGGCGGCCGCACCCCCCTCGGCGCGGGCCTGCTCAAGGCGCACGAGGTGCTGCGGATCGAGCGGCTGCGGGACCCCTCGCGCCGTCCGCTGCTGGTGGTCGTCACCGACGGGCGGGCCACCTCGGCCGGGTCCGTCGGCGGCGACCCGCGCGAACTGTCGGGGCGCAGCGCCCGGCTGCTGGCCGCCGAGGGCGTCACGTCGGTGGTCGTGGACTGCGAGTCCGGGCCGGTGCGGCTGGGGCTCGCGGGGGTGCTGGCCGCCGATCTGGGCGCGCCCGCCGTGACCCTCGACGGGCTGCGGGCCGACTCGCTGGCCGGGCTCGTCAAGAACGTACGTACCGCAGTGACCCACACTGCGTCACCCAACAGCGTCTCCAGGAGGGCCGCGTAATGCCGCAGGGACAGCCGACCGTCGTTCCCGACGACGGACTCACGACGCGTCAGCGCCGCAACCGCCCGCTCGTCTTCGTCCACACCGGCCCGGGCAAGGGCAAGTCGACGGCCGCGTTCGGGCTGGCGCTGCGCGCCTGGAACCAGGGCTGGCCGATCGGGGTGTTCCAGTTCGTCAAGTCGGCGAAGTGGAAGGTCGGCGAGGAGAACGCGCTGAAGGTGCTCGGCGCCTCGGGTGAGGGCGGCTCCGTCGTCTGGCACAAGATGGGCGAGGGCTGGTCCTGGGTCCAGCGCGACGCGCAGCTCGACAACGAGCAGGCGGCGAAGGAGGGCTGGGAGCAGGTCAAGCGCGACCTGGCCGCCGAGACGCACCGGCTGTACGTGCTGGACGAGTTCGCGTACCCGATGCACTGGGGCTGGATCGACGTGGACGAGGTGATCGAGGTGCTGCGCAACCGCCCCGGCACCCAGCACGTGGTCATCACCGGCCGCAACGCCCCCGAGAAGCTGGTGGAGTTCGCGGACCTGGTCACCGAGATGACCAAGGTCAAGCACCCGATGGACGCCGGCCAGAAGGGCCAGAAGGGCATCGAGTGGTGATCTCGTCCACTGTGCCGCGGCTGGTCATCGCCGCGCCGTCCTCCGGCAGCGGCAAGACCACCGTGGCGACGGGCCTGATGGCGGCCTTCGCGGAGCGCGGCCTGGCCGTGTCCCCGCACAAGGCCGGGCCCGACTACATCGACCCCGGGTACCACGCGCTGGCCACGGGCCGGCCGGGGCGCAACCTCGACGCGTTCATGTGCGGGCCGGACCTGGTGGCCCCGCTGTTCGCGCACGGGGCCGCCGGGTGCGACCTCGCGGTGGTCGAGGGCGTGATGGGGCTCTACGACGGGGCCGCGGGGCGGGGCGAGCTGGCGTCGACGGCGCAGGTGGCGAAGCTGCTGCGGGCGCCGGTGGTGCTGGTGGTCGACGCGTCCTCGCAGTCCCGGTCGGTGGCGGCGCTGGTGCACGGCTTCGCCTCGTTCGACCCGCAGGTGCGCCTGGGCGGGGTGATCCTGAACAAGGTGGGCTCCGACCGGCACGAGGCGATGCTGCGGGAGGCCCTGGAGGAGGCCGGGATGCCGGTCCTCGGCGTCCTGCGGCGGGCTCCGCAGGTGGCGACCCCGTCCCGGCACCTGGGCCTGGTCCCGGTGGCGGAACGCCGTGCCGACGCGCTGGCGGCGGTGGCCGCACTGGCCGACCAGGTCCGCACGGGCTGCGACCTGGACGCCCTGATGGCCCTGGCCCGTACGGCCCCGCCGCTGGCGTGCGAGCCGTGGTCGCCCGAAGCGGCCGCGGCGGCGCGTGAGGCGCGGGGTCCCGGCGCAGGCCGCCCCCTCGTCGCCGTCGCCGGCGGGCCGGCGTTCACGTTCTCGTACGCCGAGCACGCGGAGCTGCTGCGGGCCGCCGGGGCGGACGTCGTCACGTTCGACCCGCTGAACGACGAGGCCCTCCCGCCCGGCACGAGCGGGCTCGTGATCGGCGGCGGCTTCCCCGAGGTGTACGCGCCGGAGCTGTCGGCCAACGAACCGCTCCGCGCGGCCGTCGCCGCCTTCGCGGCGGCCGGCGGCCCGGTCGCGGCGGAGTGCGCCGGGCTGCTCTACCTGGCGCGGTCCCTGGACGGGAAGCCCATGTGCGGGGTGCTCGACGCCGACGCCCGGATGTCGGAGCGGCTCACGCTCGGCTACCGGGAGGCGGTGGCGGTGTCGGACAGCCCGCTCGCGGCGGCCGGCACCCGGCTGCGGGGGCACGAGTTCCACCGCACGGTGGTCGAGCCGGGTTCCGGGGCGGCTGCGGCCTGGGGGTTCACGCATCCCGAGCGCCGCGTCGAGGGTTTCGTCCAGGGGAACGTGCACGCCAGCTACCTGCACACGCACTGGGCGGCGCAGCCGTCCGTGGCCTCCCGGTTCGCCGCGGCCGCGGCGGACTTCGCGGCGGCCGCGGCGCACCGCCCGTGACCCCGGACGGCCCCGTCCGCTCAGTCCGCGAGCCCGACCACCAGCCAGATCCCGGCCACCCCGCCCACCGTGCACATCAGCGTGGACAGGGCGGGGTGCCGGTGGTGCGCCTCGGGCAGGATCTCGGCCGCCGCCAGGTACAGCAGGACCCCGCCGAAGAATCCGAGGTACGCCCCGAGGGGTTCCTCCGGAAGGGTGAACAGCGCGGTGGACGCGGCGCCGACGACGGGGGCCGCGGCGTCGGCGAAGAGCATCATCAGGGCCTTGCGGCGGGCGTTCCCGTACAGCCGGGTGAGGGTGTACGTGTTGAACCCGTCGGCGAAGTCGTGGGTGATGACGGCGAGCGCGACGGCCACCCCCATCCCGCCTCCGACCTGGAAGGCGACGCCGAGGGCGACCCCGTCGGCGAGGCTGTGTCCGACCATCGCCGCGGCGGCGGTGAGCCCGACCTGCGGGACGCGGCCGCCGTGGTCGTGCCCGTGGCCCGCACCGTTGCTCCCGCCGTGCGCGGCCTGCCGCACCGCGAGCAGACGTTCCACGACGTGGGCGACGAGGAAGCCGGCCACGAACAGCAGCAGGGCGAGCGGGACCCCGAAGACCTCCCGGCCGGCGGCATGGAGGGCCTCCGGGAGCAGGTCCAGGCCGACGACGCCGAGCATCAGCCCGCCGGCCAGGCCCAGGACGAGGTGGCGGCGGTCGGTGACGCGCTGGGCCGTCCAGCCGCCCGCCAGCGTCATCAGGAACGCGCCCAGAGCCACGATCAGCGCCATGTGCCCCTGGATACCCACTGGCGGCGCCGCGCGCACTTCCGCCGCACGGGCGGCGGGCGTCACCGTGATGACGACAGACGACAGACGACGGACACCAGTACGGAGGGAGGACCCCGGTGGGCGAGTACGTGACGCGGCTGGTGGTCGGGGTCGGCGGACGCGCGGGGGTTTCCGTGGAGGAGGTCTGCGCGCTGGTCGAGGAGACCCTGCGCGGGGCCGGGCTGACCACCGGGGCGGTGACGGCGCTGGCGACGGTGGACTCGAAGACGCTGGAGCCCGGGATCGCGGGCGCGGCGGAACGATTCGGCGTGCCGTTGGTGGGCTATCCCGCCGAGGAGCTCGCGCGGATCCCCGTCCCGCACCCCTCGGCGGCCGTGCACGAGGCCGCGGGGACCGCCTCGGTGGCGGAGGCGGCGGCGCTCGCGGGCGGCGGGGAGCTCCTCGTGCCCAAGCGGCGTTCGGTGGCGGCGACCTGTGCGGTGGCCGGAGCCGAGGAGCACGACCTGCGCCACCACGGGGACGCGGAGGTGGCCGACGCGGGCGACGGGCTCGTGGACCTCGCGGTGAACGTGCGGTCGGACACCCCGCCGGCCTGGCTCAAGGAGCGGATCGCGGCCTCCCTCGGGGACCTCGCGGCGTACCCGGACGGCCGGGCGGCGCGGGCGGCCGTGGCCCGGCGGCACGGGCTGCCGGCCGAGCGGGTGCTGCTGACGGCGGGGGCGGCGGAGGCGTTCGTGCTGATCGCGCGGGCGCTGGAGGCGGAGCGGCCGGTGGTGGTGCACCCGCAGTTCACCGAGCCGGAGGCGGCCCTGCGGGACGCGGGGCACCGGGTGGAGCGGGTGGTGCTGCGGGCCGAGGACGGGTTCCGGCTGGACCCGGCGGCGGTGCCGGAGGAGGCGGACCTGGTGGTGGTGGGCAACCCCACCAACCCGACGTCGGTGCTGCACCCGGCGGCGACGCTGGCCGCGCTGGCCCGGCCGGGGCGGACCCTGGTGGTGGACGAGGCGTTCATGGACGCGGTCCCGGGCGAGCGGGAGGCCCTGGCCGGACGGATGGACGTGCCGGGGCTGGTGGTGCTGCGGAGCCTGACGAAGACGTGGGGGCTGGCGGGGCTGCGGATCGGCTACGTGCTGGCCGAGCCGGAGGTCATCGCGAAGCTGGCGGCGGCGCAGCCGCTGTGGCCGGTGTCGACGCCCGCGCTGGTGGCGGCGGAGGCCTGTGTGGCGCCGGAGGCGCTGGAGGAGGCGGAGGAGGCGGCCCGGCGGATCGCCGTGGACCGGGCGCACCTGCTGGCGGGGCTGGCGGAGTTCGAGGAGGTCACGGTCTCGGGGGTGGCGGAGGGGCCGTTCGTGCTGGTCCGGATCCCCGGCGGGGCGGAGGTCCGCACGCGGCTGCGGGCGCTGGGCTTCGCGGTGCGCAGGGGGGACACGTTCCCGGGGCTGGACGCGTCGTGGCTGCGGCTGGCGGTGCGGGACCGGGCGACGACGGGGCGCCTCCTCCAGGCCCTGGACCACGCCCTCGCGCTGGCCGCGCCGTAACGGGGGCCTCCCGGGGGCTCCGCCCCCGGACCCCCGCGCCTCAAACGCCGGCGGGGCTATGAATAGCCCCGCCGGCGTTTGAGGC
>NZ_JBFBGN010000222.1:0-6528 GCF_040684675.1 Streptomyces sp. NPDC089915
CGTACCTCTACTACCAGCACCTGAACGACAACCTGAACGTCATCGACACCGGCGGCGCGGGCGGCGGCTTCAAGAAGGACCAGCCGATCAACGTCAACGCCCCCGCCAGCCCCACCCCGTCCAGCGCCCCGACCCCCCGCGGCCGGTGCGCGAGCGTCGGGGTGAGCAGCAGGTCCGCCCCGGCGAAGACCCGCTCGGCCCGTACCGCGAGGCGCTCCCCCGCGCGCACCGCCCGTTCCACGGCGGCCTCCGGGGCCAGCCGGGCGAGCCGCAGGGTCTGCCGGGTGCGGCGTTCCAGGAGCTCCGGCCGCTCCACGGTCGCGGCCTCCGCCCGGACGCCGCCGCAGAACTGGGGCAGGAACGCCGCCGTGGCGTCGGGGTAGCGCGGGGACACCTCCCGTACGTCGTGGCCGAGTTCGCCCAGCACCTGGGCCGTCCGCCGCAGGGCTGCCACGTGCTCGGGGTGGGGGCGCACCCCGGGCACCGCCGGCCTGGCCGACCAGGCGATGCGGAGCCGGCCGGGCGCGGTGGACGCCGCGCGGACGAAGCCGGTGGCGGCGGGGCGGGCCGCCCAGCGGTCGGTGTCCGAGGGCCCGCTGAGGACGTCGTAGAGCAGGGCGCTGTCGAGCACCGTGCGGGTGAGCGGGCCGATGGTGCCGAGGGCGTACCAGAGGTGGGGCTGGGGGGCGGTGGGGACGCGGCCGCGCTGCGGTTTGAGGCCGAAGAGGCCGCAGCAGGCGGCGGGGATGCGGATCGACCCGCCGCCGTCGCCGCCGAGCGCGGCGCCGACGAGGCCCGCCGCGACGGCCGCGGCGCTGCCGCCGCTGGATCCGCCGGTGGTGCGGGAGGTGTCCCAGGGGTTGCGGGCGCTGCCGTGGGCGGCGGACTCGGTGAACGGCCACTGCCCGAACTCCGGCATCACGGTCTTGCCGACGACGACCGCGCCGGCCGCCCGGAGCCGGCGCACGGCCTCGCCGTCACGGGCGGCCGGGGTGTGGTTGGCGGCGCCGCCGAAGCCCGTGACCTCCCCGGCCACGTCCAGTTCGTCCTTGACCGCGACGGGCACGCCCAGGAGGGGCAGGTCCGCGCCCGCCGCCCGGGCGGCGTCGCGGGCGTCGGCCTCGGCGAGGACCTCGTCGCGGGCGCGCACCACCCGGAAGGCGCCCAGGTGCCGGTCCAGCGCCTCGATCCGGCGCAGTGAGGCCTCGGCGAGCCCGCGCGCGGTGACCTTCCCCGCCCGTACCAGCTCCGCCTGCCGGGCCGCGCCCAGGAACAGCAGTTCACCGTCGTCCACGTGCGTACGCGCCTTCCTCCACGGGGTGTTCCGTGGTGGCACGGTATGCCAGCCGGGTGATCTACGACAGGGGCATGTCAGCCGCGAGCCGGTCCGGCGCCCCGGAGCCGGACCCGGTGTCCGCGCCGAGGGCGCGGGAGGCGCCGACGGGCAGGTCCCAGAGGTCCTCGCGGGGCAGCCCCGCGCGGGCCCAGGCGGCCCGGACCCGGTGCAGGGGTTCCATGACCGGTTCGGCGGAGAGTACGAAGGCGCCCCAGTGCATGGGGGCCATCCGGCGGGCCCCGAGGTCGAGGCAGGCCCGTACGGCCTCCTCCGGGTCGGCGTGCACGTCGCGCAGCCACCAGCGCGGGGCGTAGGCGCCGACGGGCAGGAGCGCGAGGCCGATGCCGGGGTGGCGGCGGCCGATCTCGCCGAACCAGTGCCCGTAGCCGGTGTCGCCCGCGAAGTACACCGTGTTCCCGCCGCCGCCGGCGAGGTCGGTGAGCACCCAGCCGCCCCAGAGGGTGCGGCAGGTGTCCAGGAGGGAGCGCCGGGACCAGTGGTGGGCGGGGACGAAGTCGAAGCGTACGCCGCCCAGTTCGGCGGACTCCCACCAGTCGAGCTCGGTCACCCGGCCAAAGCCCCGGCGGCGGCACCAGCGGGCGAGGCCGGCGGGTACGAAGAGGGCGGTGTCCCGGGGGAGCCGGGCGAGGGTAGGGGCGTCGAGGTGGTCGTAGTGGTTGTGGCTGATCACCACCGCGTCCACGGGCGGGAGTTCCTCCCAGCGCACCCCGGGCGGGGTCATCCGGGCCGGGGTGCCGAGGATCCGCCGGGACCACACGGGGTCGGTCAGCACCGTCAGCCCGCCGGTGCGCACCACCCAGGAGGCGTGTCCGGCCCAGGTCACGCAGACCTCGCCGGGCGCCACGGGAGGCAGCGGCGCGGGCCGGTAGGGCAGGTCGGGGATCCCCCGCAGCCCCTCGGGCCCGGGCCGCAGGGCCCCCTCCCGCGCCAGCCGCGCGAGGGCCCGCACCCCGGGCAGCGGCACGGTCAGCCGGTCCCGGAAGGACCGCGGCCACACCCGCGCCTCCCCGAGGGGCCGGGGGGCGGGGGCCGAGGCCGCGGACCCGGCGGCCGGGGCCGGGGGTCTGGGCGGGTGGCCGTGGGACGGAGGGGCGGGGGCGGGCGGCGGCGGGGGGTGGGGCTGGTCCCTCATCTGGCGGTCTCCGTTCGTGGGCCGGCGTCAGTCGGCCAGTCCGGCCAGTACCGAGCCGAGGAGGTCGAGCGCGGCCCGGACGTGCGGCAGGGCCAGGGGGTCGCGGGCGCCGAGCGCGGCGAGCCGCTCCCCGGGGGTCGCGCCCAGCAGGGGGCCGGTCGACAGCCGGACGCGCAGCGCGCCCAGTTCGTCCGCGAACCGCTGCCCGCCGGGCGTCGGCGAGCCCAGCCGGCCGCCGAGCCAGTCCTCCAGCTCCATCGCGTCGCCCACCCCGTGCCGGGCCAGGCCCGCGCGGAGCGGGGTAAGGTCCGCGTACAGGTGGCGCCCGGCCTGCGGCGGCCGGGCCAGCGCCCCGACGGCCAGCAGCTCCCGGTGTGCGGCCGCCGCCACCGCGCCGTGCAGGGCGGCGGCCGCGTAGGCCCGTCCGGCGACGGCGTCCGGCTCGTCGAGGGCGTGCGCGGCGGCCACCGCGACGGGGCCCGCCACCAGCGCGCCGGTGGCGGTGAGGATGTCGAGGGTGCGGGCGCGCAGCCAGGTGCCGCGCGGGGTGGCGGGGAAGCGGGCCACGGCGGCGGGCCAGCCGCCCGGCAGCTGGGCGCCGGACAGGTCCACCAGCACGGCGGCGGTGTCGGGCAGCATCTCGGCGGGGCTCAGCACCAGCGTGTCGTGCGGCCGGTGGACGGTGTCGCGCCAGCTCTCGTCGCTGACGACGAACAGTCCCGCCCCCTCGGCCGCCTCGCAGGCCTCGCGGAGCATCTCGGGCGGCGGCACGGTGGCGGTCGGGTCGTCGGCCACCGACAGCAGCAGCACCCGCGGGTCGCCGCCCTCGGCGCGGACCCTGCGGACGGTCTCCAGCAGGGCGTACGGGTCCGGGACGCCGCCGCACTCGGCCGGGGTGGGCACGTGGTAGGCCCGCCGTCCCAGCAGCCGGACCTGCGGGGTCCACCAGGCGGGACAGGGCCGGGGCAGCAGCACGTCGCCCCCGTACGCGCCGAGCAGCGCGAGCAGCAGGGCCGGCGCCCCGGGCCCGGCGGCGACGTTCTCCGGCTCGGTGGCGAGCCCGCGCCGCGCCCAGTAGCGGCAGGCGGCCCGGCGTACGCCCGCCCCGCCGCCCGGGGGCTCGGGGGCGGCCCGGCCGGCCGCCCCGGCGAGCACGGCCTCCAGCTCCGGGAGGACCGGCAGTCCCGGTTCGGGGGCGGGGGGACCGTACCTGACCGGCCCCCGCCCCTCCGGCGCCAGGCGCCACACCCCGGGCCCGGCGGGCCCTTCCGTCGTCCCCTCGGCCATCCCCGCCACGTGCCCGCCTTCCGCTGCCCGCTGCCGCTGCCCTCCGCCGGCCACCCGGCGGCCGGTGCCTGCGCCGCGCGGCTGCCGCCGATCGACCTGCCCTTTATACGATTATTTCTGGCGGCATGCCCGCTTTCCGCCCCGCCGAACCCTCACCCGCGCCGCCCCACCAGGGCCAGCAGCCTGGTCTGCGCGTCCGCCCCGTCCGGCACCTCCAGCGGCGCGTCGTACATCCCGCTCGCGGCGAGCCCGTCGGCGTACGGCATGACCTCCCGCAGCGAGAACTCGACCAGGCCCTCCGGCAGCCGGTCGTCCGCGCCGACGGCCCGCGAGAGGTCCCAGGCGTGGACCACGCAGTCGGCGGTCAGCTCCGCGCAGTACGCCGCCGCGCCCGTGGGCCCGTACGACAGCCGCACCGTCCGCTCCAGCGCCCCGGGCGCACCGAAGGCGGCCCGGGCGGCGGCCGCGGCCCGCTCCCACGCCCCCGCCGGGTCCCGGCCGAGCAGGTCCCCGGAAAGCCCGTCCCCGACCTCCTCCACCGTCCGCCCCTCGGTGAGCAGCGGCGGCACCCAGAGCTGCTCGCCGGTCACGTGGTTGACCAGGTCCCGCACGGTCCACTCGGTGCACGGGGTCGGCGCGCCCCACTGTCCGTCCTCGACGGCCCGCACCCGCTCGCCGAAGAGCCGCAGGGCCGCGGCGTGCTGTTCGGGCAGCGTCCCCGGCATCGTCCTCACCGTCCTCGGCGATCCCCTGCGGCCCACTGTCCTCGCCCCCGGACGGGCCTGCCACCGACCCTGCCAACCCCCTTGGGAGACAAGGCGGGCGTCCACATGTCAAAACGCATATCTCAGATGACGGTCGGATCCCCTACGGTGATCACAGCACTTCGACGAGGAGGAGACCGCCATGAACGACGCCCACGAGACGGCCGTCTACACGCACGGCCACCACGAGTCGGTCCTGCGCTCGCACCGCTGGCGCACCGCCGCCAACTCGGCCGCCTACCTGATCGGGGAGCTGCGGCCGGGCATGCGGGTCCTGGACGTGGGCTGCGGGCCGGGCACCATCACCGCGGACCTGGCGGAGCGGGTGGCCCCGGGCGGCCGGGTCACCGCCGTCGACGCGTCGCGGGACGTACTGGACCAGGCGGCCGCCCACGCGGCCGAGCGGGGGCTGGAGGGGGCCGTGGACTTCGCGGTGGCCGACGTCCACGCGCTGGAGTTCGAGGACGACGCCTTCGACGTGGTCCACGCCCACCAGGTGCTGCAGCACGTGGGCGACCCGGTGCGGGCCCTGCGGGAGATGCGGCGGGTGTGCCGGCCGGGCGGGATCGTGGCCGTCCGCGACGCCGACTACGCGGCGATGACCTGGTACCCGGCGACGCCGGGGCTGGAGGACTGGCTGGAGCTGTACCGCCGGGTGGCCCGCGCCAACGGCGGCGAGCCGGACGCCGGGCGGCGGCTGCTGTCCTGGGCCCGCGCGGCCGGGTTCACGGACGTCCGGGCGTCGGCGACCTCCTGGTGCTACGCCACGGCGGAGGAGGTGGCCTGGTGGTCCGGCCTGTGGGCGGACCGGACCACGGCCTCCTCGTACGCGGAGGCGGCCGTCGGCGGGAAGCACGCGACGGAGGGCGAACTGGCCGGGATCGCCGCCGCGTGGCGGGAGTGGGGGGCCGCGCCCGACGCGTGGTTCTCCGTGCTGAACGGGGAGCTGCTGTGCCGGGCCTGACGCGGTAGCCGCTGCGCGGGGCGGAGTTCCCCTACCCTCCCCCCGGACTCCGTCCGGGGGGACCCCCTCTTCGCCCGGGGGGACCCCCTCTTCGCCCGTTCCCCGGGGCTCCGCCCCAGACCCCGCGCCTCGAACGCCGGCGGGGCTACGGACAGCCCGCGCAGCGGGACCCGCGACTACTCCGGCGGCCGCATGCGGAAGTCGTACGACGGTGGGAGCGGCGCCGCCGAGACGGTCTCCCACACCTCCGACAGCGTCTCCTCCCCCTCCCGCAGGTCCGCCGGCTCGAAGCCGTCCTCGAACACCCGGCGGGCCGCCCCCACGTGCCCCTCCGCCGCGAGCAGCCGCGCGGCGAGCAGCCGGAACCGGCCCTGCTCCCGCAGCGCGGGCCGCAGCCGGTCCCAGACCGCCCGCGCCCCGGCGGGCCGGCCCGCCGCCAGCAGGGCCGTCATCGCCTCCCGGCCCAGCGCGGACTCCGCCGCCGTCCACGCCTCACCGCCCCGGCTCTCCGCCGCCAGGTCCTCGAACGCCTCCGCGTACCGGTCCGCCGCCCGCTCCGGGTCCCCGGCCAGCGCGTCCGCCACCGCCAGGCAGCGCAGCAGCGGCCAGCGCGACGGGGCCAGCGGCAGCCCGCGCTCCCAGCTGCGCACGGCCTGGGCGGTGTCCCCCGCGTGCCACTGGGCCACGCCCAGGTGGTACTCGGTCAGCGGGTCCGCCGGGGCGGTCTCCAGCATGTCCCGCCAGTGCGCGGCGACCAGGCTGGGCCCCGGCGGGACGACCCGGCGGGGCACCGGGTGGACGCCGGTCCTCCACAGCGCCACCCAGGGTTCCTGGGCCTCCTCCAGCGTGGCCTGCGGGAACGGGGTGCCGGGCAGTTCGAAGCCGCCGCGCAGCACCTCCAGCGCGCCCCAGCCCGAGCCCCGCGCCAGCCACTCCCCCGGCCCGAGGAGCGGATCGGCCAGACGGTCTACCTGTCGGCCACCCCCGGGAACTACGAGCTCTCCCGAGGCGACGGCTTCGTCGA
>NZ_JBFBGN010000223.1:0-6412 GCF_040684675.1 Streptomyces sp. NPDC089915
CTCCGCCCCCGGACCCCCGCGCCTCAATCGCCGGCGGGGCTATAAACAGCCCCGCCGGCGATTGAGGCGGAAACGGAGAAAGGGCGGGGCGGGGAGAGACTCCGCGCAGCGGCCCACCCGCACCCCGCCCCGCGGACGGGCTAGGCTTGATGTCGGAAAACCGCCAGCCCCGTACCCCCCGGGGCCGGGATCCTGGAGCCATGTACACCGACACCGACCGCTGCGTCAGGGCCGTGCAGTCGAAGGACGCCCGTTTCGACGGGTGGTTCTTCACCGCGGTCCGGACGACCGGCATCTACTGCCGGCCCAGCTGCCCGGCCGTGCCGCCCAAGGTCGAGAACATGAGCTTCCTGCCCAGCGCCGCCGCCTGCCAGCAGGCCGGCTACCGGGCCTGCAAGCGGTGCCGCCCCGACACCAGCCCCGGGTCTCCCGAGTGGAACGCCCGCGCCGACGCCGTCGCCCGCGCGATGCGCCTCATCCAGGACGGGGTCGTCGACCGCGAGGGGGTCCCCGGGCTCGCCACCCGGCTCGGGTACTCCGCCCGGCAGGTCGAGCGGCAGCTGAACGCCGAGCTCGGTGCCGGACCCCTCGCCCTGGCCCGCGCCCAGCGCGCGCAGACCGCGCGGCTGCTCATCGAGACCTCCGCGCTCCCGATGGGCGACGTGGCCTTCGCCGCAGGGTTCTCCTCCATCCGGAACTTCAACGAGACGGTCCGGGAGGTCTTCGCCCTGACCCCCGGCGAGCTGCGGGCCCGCGCGGCCCGGCGGGGGGCCGGGCGGGACGAGCCGCGGATCCCGGGGACGATCGTCCTGCGGCTCCCCTACCGGGCCCCGCTGAACCCCGACAACCTCTTCGGGCACCTCGTCGCCACCGCCGTCCCCGGCGTGGAGGAGTGGCGGGACGGGGCCTACCGGCGGACCCTGCGGCTCCCCCACGGCTCCGGGACCGTCGCCCTCACCCCCGGCCCCGACCACATCGGCTGCCGGCTCGCGCTGACCGACCTGCGGGACCTGACCATCGCCATCAGCCGCTGCCGGTGGATGCTCGACCTGGACGCCGACCCCGAGGCCGTCGACGAGCAGCTGCGCCGCGACCCGCTGCTGGCCCCGCTGGTGGACAAGGCCCCCGGGCGCCGGGTACCCCGTACCGTCGACGCGGCGGAGTTCGCCGTACGGGCGGTCCTGGGCCAGCAGGTGTCCACGGCCGCCGCGCGGACCCACGCGGCCCGCCTGGTCACCGCGTACGGGGAGCCCGTCGAGGACCCGCAGGGCGGGCTGACGCACCTGTTCCCCTCGCCGGAGGCACTGGCGGGCCTCGACCCCGAGGCGCTGTCCATGCCGCGCAGCCGCCGCGCCACGCTGACCACCCTGGTCGCCGCCCTGGCCGACGGCTCGCTGCCGCTGGGCATCGACAGCGACTGGGAGGCGGCCCGCGCCCGGCTGAACGCCCTGCCCGGCTTCGGCCCGTGGACCACCGAGGTCATCGCGATGCGGGCCCTCGGCGACCCGGACGCCTTCCTCCCCTCCGACCTGGGCGTCCGCAAGGCCGCCCAGGGGCTGGGGCTGCCCTCGACGCCCGCCGCGCTCACCGCCCGCGCGGCCGGCTGGCGGCCCTGGCGCGCGTACGCCGTCCAGTACCTCTGGGCCACCGACGACCACCCGATCAACCGCATGCCCGCAGAAGGAGCACCGTCGTGACCAGCACCAAGCAGCACACCGTCGTCGACAGCCCGTACGGGGAGCTCACCCTCGTCGCCACCGACGGGGTCCTCAGCGGGCTGTACATGACCGGCCAGCGCCACCGTCCCGGTGAGGAGTCCTTCGGGGAGCGGGTCGCGGCGGCCGAGGAGCCGTTCCCGGAGGTGGTGCGCCAGCTCACCGCGTACTTCGCCGGCGAGCTGACGGAGTTCACGGTCCCGGTGAGGCTGGAGGGGACCGCCTTCCAGCGCAGCGTCTGGGAGCAGCTCGTGCGGATCCCGTACGGGCAGACCTGGTCGTACGGGCGGCTGGCGGCGGAGCTGGGCAAGCCGGGCGCCTCCCGGGCGGTGGGGCTGGCCAACGGGAAGAACCCGGTCGGGATCATCGTCCCCTGCCACCGCGTGATCGGCGCCTCGGGCTCGATGACGGGCTACGGCGGCGGGATCGAGCGCAAGGTGCGGCTGCTGGAGTTCGAGGGACGCGGCGCCTGACCGGGGTCAGACCACCGCCAGGGGGACCAGGAGCGCGAAGCCGGCACCCGCCTCGACGGCGTAGGCGTAGAGCGACGGGTGCTGGACCGGTGCGGCGAGCAGGACCACGCCCTGCTGGGTCGCGGCGGCCTTCACCCACTCGTCGTCGGCGCCCAGCCGGCCCTGGTACCAGCCCTCGCACGGGCCGGGGCCGGTGACGGCGAGGACGTCGTCCTCCCGGCGGTAGAAGGCCTGCCAGCCCTCGGCGGGCGCGGCCCAGGCCTCGAAGTCCTCGAAGTTGGCCCAGCCGCCCTCGCGTATCGCGGTGTCGAACAGCCAGACGGGCATCCCCTCGGGGGAGAGCTCGCCGCCCGACTGCTCTTCGGTGGTGAAGTGGACCATGGGAAGGGCGTCGGGACCGTCGGCCGTGCTCGGCCACGCGTACATCGTGATCATCTGTTGATTCTGCCCTGGGTCGAGGCGTTCGGGACAGGCCGGTGCGGCGGGCGTTTCAGGCGTTCTCGGGGCGGCGGCCGTTCTCCAGTTCCACGGTCCCCTCCCCCGACTCCAGTACGCGGCAGGCCTCTTGGGTGCGCCGGCCCAGCGATCCGAGGAGGTACGCGGGGAGTTCGGCCGGCTCGACGAGCTTCCAGGAGAGCAGTTCCTCCTCCTGGAGGGTGATGGAGGCCAGCTGCGCGGCGTCGAGCACGCCGCCGTCGTAGAGGTAGGCGACCAGCGGGGGCCGGCCCTCGCCCAGGCTCCAGTCGACGGCGAGGAGCCGGCCGAGGGGGAGGTCGAGGCCGATCTCCTCGGCGCTCTCCCGGCGGGCGGCGGTGCGCGGCGACTCGTTCCGGTCGGATTCGATCGTGCCGCCCGGCAGGGCCCAGCCCTCGCGGTAGTTCGGCTCGACGAGCAGGACCCGGCCCCGCTCGTCACGGAACAGGGCGGCGGCGCCGGCCAGCACCCGGGGCAGGCTCGCGATGTAGGTGGCGAAGTCCGTGGTGGTCACGCCGCCACCCTAACGGGCCCGCCCGGGCGCCGTGCGGGGTGGATCACCCCTGCGGGTCCGGGCCGTCCTCACGGTCGCGGCCCCGGCTCTCGGCGACGCGGCGCAGCCGGGGGTGGCGGGCCGGGTTCGCCTCGGTGACGGCCTCGCCCACCATGGCCCGGACGGCGTCGCGCAGCCCGTGCAGGGCGGGGTGGCGGGCGGGTCCGGCTCCGGGGTCCTCGCGCAGTTCGCGCAGCAGCGCCCAGCACAGCAGCAGCATGACGACCACGAAGGGCAGGGCGACGAGGATGGTCGCGGTCTGGAGGGACTTCAGGCCGCCCGCGACGAGCAGGACGGCGGCGACGGCGGCCATCAGGACGCCCCAGGTGACGACGAGCCAGGTGGGCGGGTGCAGGGAGCCGCGGCTGGTGAGGGAGCCCATGACCAGGGAGGCGGAGTCGGCGCTGGTGATGAAGTACGTCATGACCAGGGCCATGGCCACCCATGAGGTGAGGGTGCCGAGCGGGAGGGCGTCGAGCATCGCGAAGAGCGAGGCCTCGGCTCCCTCCTTGGCCTTGGCGGCGAGGTCGGCGGCGCCGGTGGAGTCCAGGCGGATGGCGGTGCCGCCCATCACGCAGAACCAGACGACGGTGGCGCCGGAGGGGACGAGGAGCACCCCGACGAGGAACTCGCGGATGGTGCGGCCGCGGGAGATCCGGGCGATGAAGGTGCCGACGAAGGGGGCCCAGGAGAGCCACCACGCCCAGTAGAAGATCGTCCACGCGCCGAGCCAGGCCCGGTCGGTGAAGGCGCCGGTGCGGCTGGCCATGGGCAGCAGTTCGTGCAGGTAGCTGCCGACGCTGGCGGGGATCACGTCGAGGACGTAGACGGTCGGGCCGAGCAGGAAGACGAAGACCATCAGGGCGGCGGCGAGCACCACGTTGAGGGTGCTGAGCCATTTGACGCCCTTGTGCAGGCCGGAGAAGGCCGAGAGGACGAAGGCCGCCGAGAGCGATCCGATGATGATCAGCTCGACCCCGGTCGAGGCCCGGATCCCGGTGGTGATGTTCAGGCCCTCGGCGACCTGGAGGGCGCCGAGGCCGAGGCTGGTGGCGGTGCCGAAGACGGTGGCGAAGACGGCGAGCAGGTCGATGGCCTTGCCGGGCCAGCCGGCGGCTCGGCGCGCGCCCATGAGGGGCACGAAGGCGGAGCTGAGGCGGTTGCCGCGGCCCTTGCGGAAGGTGGCGTAGGCGAGGGCGAGGCCGGCGATGCCGTAGATGGCCCAGGGGGTGAGCGTCCAGTGGAAGAAGGAGTAGTCCAGGGCCGCGCGGGCCGCGTCGCCGGTCCGGGGGGCGGCGCCGCTGGCGGGCGGCGGGGCGAGGTAGTGGGTGAGCGGCTCCCCCACCCCGTAGAACATCAGGCCGATGCCCATGCCGGCGCTGAACATCATCGCGATCCACGCGAGGTTGCCGAACTCCGGCTCGGAGTCGTCGGCGCCCAGGCGGATGCGGCCGAAGCGGCTGACGGCGAGGACCACGCACAGGACGAGGAAGACGTCGGCGGCGATCACGAAGAGCCAGGCGAAGTTGTCCAGCACCCAGGCCAGGGCGGAGCCGGAGGCGCTGTCGAAGGAGCCCTTGCCGAGGGCGGCCCAGGCGACGACGGCCAGCACGGCGACCACCCCGACCGCGACGACGGTGCGGTCGGGGCTGTCGTCCGGCGGGCCGCCGCCGGGCCCCGCGCCCGGGGTGTCCGGGCGTGCCTGTTCCAGTGATTCCGCGCTCATGCGGCCACACTATGCAGGCGTATATCCGTATTTAGGTGCATGGCGCGCCGGGTGTGGCCCAGGCCACTCATGGGCATAGGAGGATCCTCCGGATAAGCTCGGGGTGGCGCGACTGCACTGTTCGATAGCAAGGGATTAGCAAGGTGACGGACGGAGCAGTAACTGAGGCCGCGCGCGTGCTCATCGCCGCGGACAAATTCAAGGGCTCGCTCACGGCCGTTCAGGTCGCTGAGCGGGTGACGGCCGGCCTTCGCAGGGCCGTACCCGGCGTGGAGGTCGAGACCCTCCCCGTCGCGGACGGCGGCGACGGCACGGTCGCGGCCGCCGTGGCGGCCGGGTTCGAACGCCGGGAGGTCCGGGTCACCGGTCCCCTCGGCGAGCAGGTCACGGCCGCTTTCGCGTTCCGTGACGGCACCGCCGTGGTCGAGATGGCCGAGGCCTCCGGGCTCCAGCTGCTCCCCGCGGGCACCTTCGCCGCGCTGACGGCGACCACGTACGGCTCCGGCGAGGTGCTGAAGGCCGCGCTGGACGCGGGCGCGCGCTCGATCGTCTTCGGCGTGGGCGGCAGCGCCACCACCGACGGCGGCGCGGGCATGCTCGCCGCGCTGGGCGCGGTGTTCCTGGACGCGAACGGCGAACCGGTGGGCCCGGGCGGCGGCGCGCTGGCCTCGCTGGCGTCGGCGGACCTGTCCGGGGTCGACCCGCGGTTCGCGGACGTGGACTTCGTGCTGGCCAGCGACGTGGACAACCCGCTGACGGGCCCCAAGGGCTGCGCGGCGGTCTACGGCCCGCAGAAGGGGGCCTCGCCGCAGGACGTGGCGACCCTGGACGCGGCCCTCGGCCACTACGCGCAGGTGCTGGAGAAGGCGATCGGCCCCAAGGCCGCCGAGCTCGCCGCCTCCCCCGGCGCGGGCGGCGCGGGCGGCATCGGCTACGGCGCGCTGCTGCTGGGCGCGAGCTTCCGTCCCGGCATCGAGCTGATGCTGGAGGTGCTCGGCTTCGCCCCGGCGCTGGAGCGGGCCACGCTGGTGATCACCGGTGAGGGCTCCCTGGACGAGCAGACCCTGCACGGCAAGGCCCCGGCCGGCGTCGCCGCCGCGGCGCGGGCCGCCGGGAAGCCGGTGGTGGCGGTCTGCGGGCGGCTGCTGCTGGGGCAGGAGGCCCTGGAGGCGGCGGGCATCCACAAGGCGTACCCGCTGACGGACCTGGAGCCGGACCCGGCGAAGTCCATCCCGAACGCGGGGCCGCTGCTGGAGCGCGTCGCGGAGAACATCGCCGCCGAGGTCCTCTGAGTCCGGCCGGCCGCTGTTCCCGAGGCCCGGTACCCCGCTACGGGGTGCCGGGCCTCGGCCGTACGCGGGCGGGGGCGCCGCTGCGCGGGGCTTGCTCCCCGCCCCGCCCTTCGCCCGTTCCCCGGGGCTCCGCCCCAGACCCCGCGCCTCAAACGCCGGCGGGGCCGGAATTTAGCGCA
>NZ_JBFBGN010000224.1:0-6351 GCF_040684675.1 Streptomyces sp. NPDC089915
GCCACCTATATCGCTGCACGGTCAGAGGATGACGACCTTCGGCGCCCTCGGGCGGGGGAATAGCGCACGCCCGGAATAGGTACTCTGCGCCAGTATGGCACTCCCCGAACTACTTCAGCCGGTGGGCGGACCCTACCGCCCGGGTCGCGCAGGGCCGTCGCAGACGGCTTGTGGAGTTGCTCGGCCACAGCCGTTCGGGGCCCGCCCAGACGCACGTCTCACAGGGGCCGGGGCCGGAGCAGGAGGTGCTGTTCAGACTGAGCGACGACAGCGGGCTGGCCGCCTGAAGGGAACCTCGGCTTCGGCCGGGTTCCGCCGCCATCCGGTGACGCCGGTTCGCCCGTGAACTAGGTCGGGGTCAGTGCCGCCGGTCTCCCGCCGGGCCTGTCCGAGCGACGGCCGGTTCCGCGGGAGCCGGGCGGCCGCGATCGGACGGCAGGGCCGGCTGGGGTGGTTCAGGGCCGGTGGAGGATGTCGTGGCCGCCGACGCGGCGCCAGATGATGTGCCGACCGTGGTCGCGGTGGCGGCCGTAGGTGAAGGTGGCGCGGCCGTCGGGGGCCCAGGTCAGCTCGTAGACGCCGGGGGCGGCGCGTACGCCCTTCACCCGCAGCCCGGGACGGAACGGCCCGCCGGTGCGGAGGTCGGGGACGAAGGCGTCGCGCACGACGCGGATGAACCGGCGGTGCTGGGCGGGGGTGAGGTGCCCCAGGTCGTGGGTGAAGCGGGTGAGGGTC
The DNA here is from genome assembly GCF_040684675.1 of Streptomyces sp. NPDC089915. Lineage (NCBI taxonomy): Bacteria > Bacillati > Actinomycetota > Actinomycetes > Kitasatosporales > Streptomycetaceae > Streptomyces > Streptomyces sp. NPDC089915. Next base: position 736 of record NZ_JBFBGN010000224.1, read on the forward strand.
TCGTAGGTGGGCACGAAGGTCTCCTCCGGGTGGCACGGTGAAGCCCCCGGACTGTCGGGGGCTTCAGGGGTTCGGGTCCGTCTCGTAGTGGTGCGTCAGGTACGTGCTCTCCGGGCGCCGGCAGGGCGCCGGGCACGGCGTCCTCGCGCTCGCGGGGCACGCCGGCGCAGACCGCTTTCGTGTCAGCGGCCGCTCACCGTGGTGCACGCAGGACGCCGTGGTGTGGCGAGGGCGGCCGGCGTCGGCGGCTGATTTCCCGGAAAAGCGAATTCCTGCCCCAATTTCAGCCCTTCGGGTATTTTCCCTCAGGGTCGGGAGGCCTCTTTCTGGAATACGTCCCGGGTCGCTGCCGGGTGGTTCCGTGTTTCCTTTCCGAGGTTTCGGTGCGATATCGGGGCCCGTTTTGGTGTTGCTGCGCTCCGTCTGCCGGGCCTGGTGGGCTGGCCTCGCGGCGGCGGTCCCGGACGCGCTTCTTCTGCTCGCTCCCGCCGACCGCCCGGTGCGCACCTTCTGCGACGCCCGCGGCGTCCGGGGGCCGTTTCCAGGGGTTCCACGTCGTCCGGGGGGTCGTTTCCACAGGTTCCGCGTCGTCCGGAGGGGTCCCGGACAGAATTGCAAGAAGTCGAGAACGCGCAGGTCAAAAGCATTGTTCCGGCGTGCGGCGTCCGGGCGGGGGGTTGCCGGAGGGCTCCGGACGCGTCCACGATGTGCCTCTAGCGCCGCCCCCCGCGGGGCGCCCGGCCGCAGCCGGTGTCGTCCGCGTGCGGGGTCCCATGGCATCTGTTGGCCCAGACCGCCGAGGGAGAGACCGCCGACCGTTGGCAGACGGACAAGGCGGAATCTGTAATTCCACTCATCCGAGCCCTTCGCATTCTTGTGCGAAGGGCTTTGGTGTTTTCCGGAGCCTCTTGTCAGGTGGGTTATTCGTATGCGCTAATCGTGGAAGGTGAAGAGGGTCTGCCAACTCTCCGATGCCTGTTTCGAGAAAAGGTCTGGGTCGTCAACAGAAAAGCGATGGGACAAGGAGTCAACTATGAGGAGCTGGTTGCCGCGCCGTTTCGGGCGTGGGAGGTCGGCATGCGTGGCGCCCGCCGGGATGCCGGGCCGGCGGCGGCTGAGGCCGCCGAAGGCGTTCGTGATCGTGATCGTGCTCGCCCTCCTCGCCGAGCTGGCGCTGGTGGCGTGCGGGGTGGAGCCGGCCACCGGCATCCAGGTCGTCGCGGCGGTCCTCGGGGCCGTTGAGACGGTCCGCCGGCTCACCGCGAAGGGCCCGGCCACCACGCCGGGCGCGGTAGCGCTGTAGCGGATGCGGGAGACCTATCCCGGGGCGGCGGAGCTTGTGCAGGCGCTCCGCCGCCTTCGGTCCGAGAGCGGGGACCCCACCCTGGAGAAGGTCAGCCACGCAGTGGGAGGCCGGGTCTCCGCAGCCACCCTCTCCCGCTTCTTCTCCGGCAGCGCGCTGCCCTCCGAGCAGGTCGCGCGGGACGTGGTCGGGGCCCTGCTGAGGATGACCCCCCGCTCGGCCGACAGCAGGGACATGGCCACGCGGGAGTTCGCGGAGCTGTACGCGAAGGCGAGGCGCGCCCGCGCGGTCGCGCGGACCCCCCGGCCGGCCCCGGACACGTTCGCGGAGCGTCTACCGGTGGACGCGGCCCGTCTGCACGAGGAGCTGCGGGAGCTGCTCGGCTCGCGGGGGATCTCCCTGGCCCACCTCGCCCGCTACCTGGGCATGCCCACGAGCACGCTCTCCGACGTCCTTCGCCACCGTCTGCCGAGCGCGCACGTGGTGAGAGCCATCGCCGATGCCTGCCAGGTGCCTCCGGCACCACTGCTGGAGGTCCTCGCCGCTGCCGAACGGGCCCTCGACGCGGCCCGGGCCCCGGCACCGGGTCCACGGGCTCCCGCACCAGGTTCAGCACCGGCACCGGGTCCACGTGCCCCGGCACCGGCTCCACGTGCCCCGGCTCCACGGGCCCCGGCACCGGGTTCCCTCCCGGCTGCACGGGCCCCGGCGCCGCAAGAGGCGGCCTCGCCCGTGGACGTCCTCGTGCGGGCGGCTGTGACCCGGCCGCCCGCCGAGATCGCCGCTCTCGTGGCCGGCCTCCAGGCCGGCGGGCAGGCCGCGTTCGCCGCCCGGATCGTCGAGGAGGCGGTCCGCACCCGCGGTGTCGCCGACGTCACCGCCCTCGCCCTGGCCCTCCTGGCTACCGATCCCGCCCGGCCCGCCGGGCCGCCGTAGGCGCGGCGGGCCGGGGTGGGAGAGAGCCGGCGCCGGGGGACCGTACCCGTGCGTGGGCGGCCCTCCGGCGGGATCCGTCCTGATCCTCCGTCTGCTCCGGGTACTCACCCGCCCGTTGCCGGGACCGTACACAGCATCCGGCGGGGACGGCGCCGCCCGGCGGATGCTGCCGGAGCCCGCCCGGTTCCGCACACGCACCGGCAGTCCCCCGGCCGGGCCGCCGGCCGGGGCACCGCCCGGACCGGCAGGCCCTCGGCCGGGCCGGGGACGGCACGGCGCTCACGAGTCGGCCCACTGGACCCCGAGCCCGGCGAGCGCTTCGAGCTGTGCGGCATCGAGCCGGTCGCGGCGCTGGCGTTGGTTGGCCAGCCACACCCCCGTACGGTGCTCACCCCCGTCCGGGAGGACCTCGACGTGGGAGCGCCCCGGGGTGCCGCCGCCTTCCCGCTGGACGTACTGGCCGAGGGCCTGGACGCCCTGGTGGAAGGCGACGGCACCCCGCCCGATGGAGGTCGTGCTCGTCTTCGCGGACGCTGTACGGGCCCGTACGGCCCGCCCCGGCTTCACGCCGAGCGCCCCGAGCCGGGCCTGCTGTTCGGTGTTCAGCCGGCCGAAGTCCCGTCGTTGCGAAGCGAGCCACCGGCCGATGTCCTCGCCGTGCCGGGTCACCCCGGGCTTGATGGCCGTGAGGCGGGCGCCTTCGTCCAGGAGCTGGGCGAGGTAGGCGTAGTGCCGCTGCCAGTCCACCGTCCACCCGTGGTCCTCGTCGCCGGGGTTCCAGTCGGCGTCGATCGCGGCCAGCGCGGCCGCACGCCGTGCGGCGCGTACGGGGTCCTTGCCGAGTCCGCCGGGCCGGCGGACGTTGGTGAGCCACTGCCCGATCTGGACGTCGAGGATCGCCGCGCCCCGCGGCGCGGCCAGGGTCCCGTGGACCCGGTGCCAGGCCCGTGCGGCGGCGAGGTTCTCCTCGAAGCCGTGGTCGGCGGTGTCCCACACGATCCCCAGCACCTCCAGCTCGGCGGCCCGCTTCCCGGTCATCGACCCGGCCCGGAACACCCTGCGCTGGTCGGACAGCCACCGCCCCAGCGGGTACGGGCCCTCCGTGTGGTCGTACGGGACCTGGAGGTGTTGCTCGCGCTCGCGGTACCGGAAGGCCGCCTCCAGCCCCCTCCTCCAGTCCTGCCGTTCGGTGTTGAAGACGGCGTAGGTGATCCACTTCGCGATCAGCGCCGGATCCCGAGGGGCCGCGAACCGGAGCAGGAGCCGGTCCTCCTCCTCGCCCTCGGCGGGCTCCTTCCCGATCGTCAGCGACGGCTGCACGATGCTCTTCTGGTTCTCCTGGGGAATAGCGAGCATTTCCACGGCACGTTCATCATGCGCCCTAAGCCCATTCAATAGCCGGATGAGAGGGCCATACGATTTCGAAGTCAGAATGTCCTCGGGATTCTCGTCCTCCCGCAAGAATACGGGCACGATCAGGGTCGCCATCTTCTCTTCCCCGGGCTTCTGCCGCAGGGCCCGGCCAATGGCCTGGACGATGTCGACGGATGATCCCTTGGGGTCGATCAGGGCTACCGAGTCCACCGCCCGGATATCCACGCCCTCCCCAAGAACGCGACAATTTGCCAGCACGGCGCGCCCGGCCCGGCGGCCGAAGTCGGCGAGCACGCCGGCCCGGTGCTCCGCCTCGTGCTCCCCGCGCAGCCACCCCGCCCACACCGTCGCCGGGTGCCGGACCGGATCGGCGGCGTGCAGTCGGCCGGCGACGCGGTCGAGGCCTTCAGCGAAGGCCTGCGCCTCGACGGTGCGGTGGTGAAAGGTGATCGTCGTCTTCAGATCATGAGCCGCCATGGTCTCCAGCAGGACGGTCTGCACGGCGGCCAGCCGTTCGCCCCGCAGCTCCTCGTCCCACCGCTCCGTGCCGTAGAGCCGGCCAGGGGTCACGACCGGGTCCACCAGTTCAGCCACAACTACCTGATACCGGGCCAAAAGCCCCCGCGAGATGGCGTCGGCCAGCGGCAGCTCGTACACGACGGGCCCGAACACCTTCGGGTCGTCCATCGAACACGCCAGCTCCGCCGGCAGGGCCTCGTGGCGCGGAACGAACGGCTTCCCCTTGGCCTCCGCCTTCCGCCGCCGCGCCTCCTCCTTGCGCCGGTGCGCCGCCGCGGCCGCCCGCTTCTCGGCCGCCGTCCGCGGCCGCTCCGCCCAGACCCTCGGGGTGGCCGTCATGTAGAGCCGGCGCCGTGCCGGGATGACCTCCTGGCGGTGCACGTCCGCCCACGCCTTCCCCGCCGACCCGCTGGTGCGGTGCGCCTCGTCGACGACCACCAGGTCGAAGGCCTCCATCACCAGCCCGTACTCCCCTCGGTGGGCTTCGGCGATGACGGGGAGGGAGGCGTAGGTGGCGTAGACGGTGACCGGCCCGCGCCCGTGCCACAGGGCGAGCTGCGGCGCCGACGTCGTCGAGCGCACCTGGAGTCCGTAGAGCTGGGCGTTGTCCTCCAGCGAGCACACCGCGACAGCCGGCCCGTCGTGGCCGGCCGTGCGCCACTCCCTGGCGGTCTGGGTGAGCAGGTCCAGGGTGGGCAGCAGGACCAGGATCCGCCCGCCCCGGGCGAGCCGGAGCGCGGCCGCGGCGGCGATGAAGGTTTTCCCGGTCCCGCATGCCGCGACCACCGTTGCCCGTAGCCCAGGCCGGGGGATACGCTTTCCAGGCGGAATATCGAGCCCTCGGACGATGGCCTCGACGGCTTCCTCCTGGTGAGGCCGGAGGGTGATTCTGTTCGGGTTCTGCATTCGTCACTCCGCTGAAATCTCCGGCAGGGAGATGGTGACCCCTTCCTCGGGATGCTACACACTGCATCAGTGCGATACCAGAGCGGACGACTGTACGGCTACGGGATCCCGCTTCATCTGCCCCCTGTGCCGCCTGCCGGCGGCACAGGGCTGCTTCCGTGCCGTGCTAGCGAGTCTCGACGGGCAGGCCGCTCTTCTTGAGTGCCTCGAAGACGATGTCGTGGGAAAGATCGGTGGTGACTGCGGCGGTCTGGTCTTCGAGGCTGATATCGAAGCTGGAGACCCCCTCAAGCCTCTTCAGAACCCTCTCCACTTTCCCGGAGTCTCCCCCCGACGCCATGGCGATGGCGAACGAATGGGTCTGCATGATTCCTCCCTGATGGTTTCTCGGTTGTTGCACCGACAGTTCAGCCCATCAGGAAGCCTGTGACACTCTCACCACGGCATACTCACCCGACCGGATGAGTCACAGTCAGCAGGCCGAGCGGGACTGATCTCAACGCCCACCCACCGCCCGCGCAGCGGGCCGCCGCTGAAGGCCGGGGTGGGAGCGAAGCGGACACCCCACCAGGCCGAAG
>NZ_JBFBGN010000225.1:0-6016 GCF_040684675.1 Streptomyces sp. NPDC089915
CCAGTACGCGGGCTTTCGCCCGGCACACCGAGAGCACGCACCAGACGCCGCGGGGCCGCCCTTCGGGCGACGACGGGAGTTTGACGACAGGCCCTGGGCCCCGGGTCCGACAGCGGCCCGGGGCGGGGCGGCGGACGGGCCGTCAGGTGCCGTGCGGCGGCGGTGGCAGCGGCGGGAGGGCCGGTTCGTCCAGCCAGGCCGCGCAGAGCCCGTCCGTCGGCCCGGGCGCGTAGCGGGCGGCGTGGGCGGTGAAGGCGGCCGTGGTCACCACGCCGTGGCGGTGCTCCACGGCCCAGTCGCGCAGCATGCGGAAGAAGGCCCGGTCGCCCAGGGCGCAGCGGAGCGCGTGGACGGTCAGGCCCCCGCGCTCGTAGAGCCGGTCGTCGAACATCAGCCTGCGGCCCGGGTCGGACAGGCGCAGGTCCTGCGGGCGGGAGGCGAGCATCCGGTGCGCGGCCGCGGCCAGTTCGTGTGCGGTGCGGCCGCCGGAGCGCTCCGACCACAGCCATTCGGCGTACTTCGCGAAGCCCTCGTTGAGCCAGATGTGCCGCCAGTCGGCGATGGTCACGCTGTTGCCGAACCACTGGTGGGCGAGTTCGTGGGCGATGAGCCGCTCCGAACCGCGGCCGCCGTCCACGTGGTTGGCGCCGAAGGCGGACAGCCCCTGGGCCTCCACCGGGACGTCCAGCTCCTCGTCGGCGACGACCACCGCGTACTCGCCGAAGGGATAGGGCCCGAACAGCTCCTCGAACAGCCGCATCATGGCGGGCTGCCGGGCGAAGTCGTGGGTGAAGCGCGGCAGCAGGTGCGCGGGCACGTGGGCGCTCTGGGGGACGGCGCCGGGCCCGGCGCCGTCCAGGGTCACGGTCCGGTACTGGCCGACGGAGAGGCCCACGAGATAGCTGGAGGTGGGCGCGGACTGCTCGTACACCCAGGTGGTGGTGCTGGCCCCGGTGGTGCGCGTGAGCAGCCGGCCGCCGGCCGCGACGGTGTACGCGGAGGGGGTGTTGAGGGAGAGGTGGTAGGAGGCCTTGTCGGCGGGCCGGTCGTTGCACGGGTACCAGGAGGGGGCGCCGACCGGCTGGCTGGCCACCAGCGCGCCGTCGGTCAGCTCCTCCCAGCCGATGCCGCCCCAGGGGCTGCGCACCGGCTTCGGGTTGCCGGCCCAGTGCACCTCGACGGTGAACGCCGCGCCGGCGGGCAGCGGCCTGGCGGGCCGGATCCGCAGCCGGCCCGCCCGGTGGGTGTAGTGCGGGGCGCGGCCGTCGAGCAGGATCCGTCCCAGCCGGAACCCGGACGCCAGGTTGAGCTGGAACTCGGCCAGCGCGGCCGGGCCGGCGATCGCGCTGATCCGGGCCCGGCCGGTGAGCCGGTTGGGGCCGGGCCGGTACTCCAGGGCCAGTTCGTAGCGGTGCGCGTGGTAGCGCGGATCGCCGTTCTCCGGGAAGTACGGGTCCGGTGCCGCTGTCTGCTGGCCGCTCACTGCCGTTTCCGCTCCCTGGGCCGTGCTCGTACGGGATACCGGTGGTGCCGGGGTCTTCGGCGTCCCGGGCCGGCGACCGGCCGGGGGACGCGGGTTCAGGAGCGCCACGCCTCGATCGGGTTGCCCAGCCAGCGGGTGCCGTCGGGGACGGTCTCCCCGGCCATCACGAGGGACGCGGGGCCCACCGTGCCGCGGGCCCCGATCGTGCTCCCGGGCAGGACGATCCCGCCCGGGCCCAGGGTGGCGCCCTCGCGCAGCACCACAGTATCCGTCCGCAGGATCCGGTCGTGGAAGAGATGCGTCTGCAACACGCAGCCCCGGTTCACGCTGACCCCGTCGCCGATCGTCACCAGGTCCGTCTCGGGCAGCCAGTGGCTCTCGCACCAGGTGCCCCGCCCGATGCGGGCGCCGAGGCCGCGCAGCCACAGCGTCAGCAGCGGCGTACCGGGCACCGATCCGGCCAGCCAGGGCACGGCGAGGACCTCGGTGAAGGTGTCGGCGAGCTCGTTGCGCCACACGAACGCGCTCCACAGCGGGTGTTCGCCGACCCGGTGCCGGCCCACCAGCAGCCACTTGGCGGCGACGGTGACCGCGCAGGCGGCCGCCCCGGCGGCCAGGAGCACCGCCCCGGACAGCAGGGCGGCCCCCGCCGGGCCCAGCCGGCCGGGCGCCGCCAGCGCACAGAGCGCCGCGACCGTCAGGACGGCGAGGGCCGCCGAGCAGAACACCGGGACGATCCGGCAGAGTTCGACCAGTCCGCGCGCCCACAGCAGGCGCGCGGGCGGGTCGTAGGTGCGGCCCTGGTCGGCGGCGGCCGCGGACCGCGGCAGCCGCACCGGCGGCAGGCCCAGGTAGGAGCCGCCCTTCTTGGCCTTCTTGGGGGTCGCGGACAGGACCCCGACCAGCCCGTCGTCGGGGACCCCGCGGCCGGGGGCGGTCATGCCGGAGTTGCCGAGGAAGGCGCGGCGCCCGATCCGCGAGGGCCCGATCCGCACCCAGCCGCCGCCGAGTTCGCAGGGCGCGGTCAGGGTGTCGTCGGCGAGGAACGCCCCGTCGCCGACGGTGGTGAGGCTGGGCAGCCCGAGGACGGTGGACACCTCGGCGCGGCGGCCGACGCGCATGCCGAGCAGCCGCAGCCAGACGGGGGTGGCCAGGGCGGCGTACAGCGGGAAGAGGGTGTCACGGGCGAGGTCCATCAGCTGGGTGACGGCCCAGGCCTGCCAGCCGGTCCGGCTGTGCGTGGGATGGCTGCCGGGGCGCAGTCCGAGGCTGAGCGCGCGGACCCCGGCCAGCACCAGCAGGGCGTACGCGAGCCCGTAGGCGAGCGCCCCGGGCACCACCGCGAGCAGCGCCCCGCGCAGGGCCCGGCCGGCGCCCGCGTCGGCGGGCACGAAACGGCCCGCCACGAGGAGCGCGGGCACGGCCGCGAGCAGGGGCAGGGCGGTGAGGGCGACGCCGGTGGCCCCGTACATGGCCCGCCACAGCCGCGGGCGCGGCGGGCGCTGCGGCGGCCAGTCGTGTTTGGCCCGGCCGAGTTTGACGGCCGGGGCCCCGGCCCACCGCTGGCCGGTCGGGACGTGGCCGACGACGGCGGAGCCGGGGGCGACCTCGGCCCGCTTGCCGACCCGCGCGCCGGGGAAGAGGAGGCTGCGCGTGCCGACGACGGCGCCCGCGCCGACCCGGACCGGGCCGATGACGAGCTGGTCCCCGTCGAGCCAGTGCCCGCAGAGGTCCACCTCGGCCTCCACGGCGCAGCCGCGGCCGAGCCGGAGCATGCCGGTGACCGGGGGCAGGGAGTGCAGGTCGACCTCGGGGCCGACGCGGGCGCCGAGGGCCCGCGCGTAGCGTTCCAGCCAGGCCCCGGTGAGGGAGGTGGCGCCGGCGCACTCGGCGAGGCGTTCGGCGGTCCACAGCCTCAGGTGGACGCCGCCGCCCCGCGGGTGGCGTCCGGGCCGCACCCCGCGCAGCAGCAGCCGGGCGCCGCCGGCGGCGATCGCGAGGCGGCCGGGCGGGGTCAGCAGCAGGAGCGCCCCGGCGGCGACGAGCCACCAGGGGGCGGTGGGCGCCCACGGGTAGGGGCCGATCAGGTGCAGGACGTCGCCCACGGCGAACAGCACCACCGTGCGGCGCAGTCCGGTCAGGGTGAACAGCGGGAGCAGCAGCAGTGTCTGCAGGACGCGGGAGCGCGCCGGGACGGGGGTGACGGTGCGGGGTGCCTCGTCCTCCCCCGCCTTCTTCTCCAGCCGCCGGGCCAGTTTGCGCAGGACGGGCTGCTGGTAGACGTCGAGGACGGCGGCGCCGGGGTAGCGGGCGCGCAGCAGGGTGGCGAGCCGGGCGGCGGCGAGGCTGCCGCCGCCGATGGCGAAGAAGTCGTCGTCGGCGCCGGTGACGGGCACGCCCAGCGCCTCGCTCCACTGTTCGGCGAGCCAGGCCTCGGTGCCGTGCAGGGGTGCGCCGGGCGCGCCGGTGCCGGCTCCGGGCAGGGGCCAGGGCAGGGCGTCGCGGTCCACCTTGCCGGAGGTGCGGGTGGGGAGCGCGTCGACGGGGGCGAGCAGGGGGACGAGGGCGGCGGGCAGTTCGGCGCGCAGCCGGGCGAGGGCGGCGGTGTGGTCCCAGCCGTCCTGGGTGACGAGGTAGCCGACGAGGAGCTGGTTGCCGCCGCGCGCGGTGCGTACGGCGGCGGCGGCGCCGCTGACCCCGGGCAGGGCCTGGAGGGCGGCGTCGACCTCGCCGAGTTCGATGCGGCGGCCGCCGAGTTTGACCTGTTCGTCGCCGCGTCCGAGGAAGACCAGGCCCTCCGGTTCCGCGCGGACGAGGTCGCCGCTGCGGTAGGCGCGCGGCCAGCCGAGGGAGTCGAGCGGGGCGTACTTCTCGGCGTCCTTGGCCGGGTCGAGGTAGCGGGCCAGTCCGACGCCGCCGATCACGAGCTGTCCGCTGCCGCCCATGGGCACCGGTTCGCCCGATCCGTCGACGACGGCGAGCTCCCAGCCGGCCAGCGGCAGGCCGATCCTGACCGGCTCCTCGCCGGTCAGCAGTGAGGCGCAGGCGACGACGGTGGCCTCGGTGGGGCCGTAGGTGTTCCAGACCTCGCGCCCCTCGGTGACGAGCCGGCGGCTCAGTTCGGGCGGGCAGGCCTCGCCGCCGAAGATCAGCAGCCGGACCTCGTCGAGGTGCTCGGGCTCCCAGAGCGCGGCCAGGGTGGGGACGGTGGAGACGACGGTGATCTCCTGGTCCACCAGCCAGGGGCCGAGGTCGGCGCCGGCGCGCACCTGCGAGCGCGGGACGGGCACGAGGCAGGCGCCGTGGCGCCAGGCCAGCCACATCTCCTCGCAGGAGGCGTCGAAGGCGACGGACAGGCCGGCCATGACCCGGTCGCCGGGGCCGAGGGGCTCGTCGGCGAGGAAGAGCGCGGCCTCGGCGTCGACGAAGGCGGCGGCGCTGCGGTGGCTGACGGCGACGCCCTTGGGGCGGCCGGTGGAGCCGGAGGTGAAGATGATCCACGCGTCGTGTCCGGGCGTCGGCGGCGCCGAGCGGACCCGGTCGTGGGCGCGGGGGCCGGTGAGTTCGACGCCGGGGCCGGCGCCCAGGACGGCGCGGACCCCGGCCTCGGCGAAGACGAGCCCGGCGCGTTCGTCGGGGTCCTCGGCGTCGACGGGTACGTAGGCGGCGCCGGCGGCGAGTACGGCGAGGATCGACGTGTACAGGTCGTTGGTCCCCGACGGCACCCGGACGCCGACGCGGTCGCCGAGGCCGATCCCGCAGGCGGCGAGGACCCGGCGCCTGCGCTCGACCTCGGCGGCCAGGGCCCGGTAGGTCAGGCGGGCGGTGCCGTCGTCGAGGGCGGGTTCGTCGGGGTGGGCGCGTACGGAGGCGGCGAACACGTCGACGAGGGTGCGGGGCGGGGCGGCGGGCCCGGCGGAGAACCGGGCCGATTTGGCGGCGGCCCCGTCGGGGGCGTCCGGGTGTCCGCGCGGCTCGCCGGCCGCTTCCCCGTCCGGGCCTCCTCCTTCGGGTCCCCGTTCCCCCTCGTCGAGCAGATCGAGTTCACCGCGCCCTGGTGTGATTGCCATCAACCCTCGCGTCTCGTTCCCGGAATCGTCCGGAGCGCCGGCGGGCCCGGGTCTGCCCGGGTTGTTCCGTTCCGGCGCCGAACAACCCATCAGCGTAGTGCGGTGGTGGGGCGATTCCGGTTGAAGCGCCGGGCGTGGCCGGATCACGCCGCTCTTCGGGTGGTGGCCGGACGTGTCGGCGGGCGGCGGCGGTCCCGTTTCGCGATGCTGGGCCGGGCGCGGCAGCAGGAGGGCGGCCGGCCCCGCACGGCGACAAGGAGAACGGCATGCCGACGGACTCGGTCGGACGGTTCCTGGCGGCTCTGGACCCCCGGCAGCGGGAGGCCGTCGAGGACAGGCCGCGCGAGGAGCAGGAGCGGCTCGCGGCGGCCTGGGAGGAGGAGCTGGAGGCGGACGACGAGCTCGACACCCTCGACGAACTCTCCCCGCCCGCCGCCGAGTCGGAGGCGGCCCGCCGGGTCAT
>NZ_JBFBGN010000226.1:0-5931 GCF_040684675.1 Streptomyces sp. NPDC089915
CCGCGCCCTGGCCGCGAACGACCCGGCCACGGCGGGGGACCGCGTCAGGCCAGACGGGCCCGCACCTCGGCGACCAGGCCGGCCACCGGTACGGCCGTCTGCTCGCCGGACTCCATGTCCTTGAGCTGGACGACGCCCTCGGCGAGGTCGCGGTCGCCCGCGACGATCGCGAAGCGCGCCCCGCTGCGGTTGGCGTCCTTCATGGCGCCCTTGAGGCCCTTGCCGCCGTACGACATGTCGGCCGCGACACCCGCCTTGCGCAGCTCGGTCACCAGGCCGAACACCGCCGGCTTGGCCTCGCCCAGCGCGATGGCGAACACCGACGTGGCCGCCGGGATGTCCAGCGCCACGCCCTCGGCCTCCAGGGCCAGCACGGTCCGGTCGACGCCCAGCGCCCAGCCGACGGACGGCAGGGCCGGCCCGCCGATCATCTCGGACAGGCCGTCGTAGCGGCCGCCGCCGCCGACCGCGGACTGCGAGCCCAGGCCGTCGTGGACGAACTCGAAGGTGGTGCGGGTGTAGTAGTCGAGGCCGCGGACCAGCTTCTCGTCGTCCTCGAAGGCGACCCCGGCGGCCGTGACCAGCGCGCGGACCTCCTCGTGGTACGCCTTGCACGCGTCGCACAGGTAGTCGCGCAGCACGGGCGCGCCGACCAGCTGCTTCTGGACGTCGGGCCGCTTGTCGTCGAGGACGCGCAGCGGGTTGATCTCGGCCCGGCGGACGGTCTCCTCGTCGAGGTCGAGGCCGCGCAGGAAGCCCTGGAGCGCCTCCCGGTACACCGGGCGGCACTCCTTGTCGCCGAGCGAGTTCAGCAGGATGCGGAAGTTGCGCAGGCCCAGCGAGCGGTACGCCTGGTCGGCGAGGATGATCAGCTCGGCGTCCAGCGCCGGGTCCTCGGCGCCGATCGCCTCGGCGCCGACCTGGGAGAAGTGGCGGTAGCGGCCCGCCTGGGCCCGCTCGTAGCGGTAGTACGAGCCGGAGTACCAGAGCTTGACGGGGAGGCTGCCGAGCTTGTGGAGGTTGCCCTGGAGGGCCGCGCGGAGCACGGAGGCGGTGCCCTCGGGGCGCAGGGCGAGCTCGTCGCCGCCCTTCGTCGTGAGGGTGTACATCTCCTTGGAGACGATGTCGGTGGACTCGCCGACGCCGCGGGAGAACAGCTTCACGTCCTCGAAGCCGGGGGTCTCCACGTATCCGTAGCCCGAGTTCTTCAGGGGTGCGGAGATCGCCTCGCGCACCGCCAGGAAGCTGGCGGAGCGGGGCGGCAGCAGGTCGTACGTGCCCTTGGGGGCCTTGAAGGTGCTCACGAAACTCGTCACATTCCTCGTCGTGGGGCGGCGGTGCCGTCCCCCAGGCCGGCGGCGACCTCCCGCAGGTACGGGTTGGTCGCGCGCTCGCGGCCGATGGTGGTCTGGGGACCGTGGCCGGACAGCACCACCGTCGAGTCCTCCAGCGGCAGGCACACGCGGGCCAGCGACTGGAGCATCTCGGCGTGGGAGCCGCCGGGCAGGTCGGTGCGTCCGATGGAGCCGGCGAAGAGCAGGTCGCCCGAGAAGAAGACCGGCGGAACGTCGGCCTGCTCGGGCATCCGGAAGGTCACCGACCCCTTGGTATGCCCGGGCGCGTGCGCCACGGAGAACTCCATCCCGGCCAGCTTCAAAGCACTGCCGTCGGACAGCTCGCGGACGTCGTCCGGCTCGCCGACGGTCAGCTCCCCCATGAGGGGCATCCCGATGGAGCGGCCGAGGGCCTTCTCCGGGTCGCTCATCATGTAGCGGTCCTCGGGGTGGATCCAGGCGGGAACGTCGTGCGCTCCGCACACCGGGACCACCGAGGCCACATGATCGATGTGGCCGTGGGTCAGGACGACCGCGACGGGCTTGAGACGGTGCTTCCTCAGCGTCTCCTCGACTCCCTGGGCGGCCTGGTGGCCCGGGTCGATGATGACGCACTCCTCACCCGCGGCGGGGGCGACCAGGTAGCAGTTGGTCCCCCAGGCCCCGGCGGGGAACCCGGCAATCAGCACGTTCGTCCTCAATCGTCGTCCGGCGGGCGGCAGCAGTTCGGAATCTGCTGCTCAGAGCCTACCGGCGCCCCTCATTACACAGCGAACCCATATACGGTACGGCCTAACCGAGCCCGGACAGCGGTACCAGAGACGTACAAGGAGACGACCCGGTGGTCACGAGCGATCAGCGTCGGCGACAGCTCGCCAGGGAGAAGTACGAGCGCCAGCAGAAGCGACGCGCGGAGGCCCGCCGCAGGTCGCGGCAGCGGCTGGCGGTCGTCGGCGCGGCCTCGGCCGTGGTGATCGCGGCGCTGGTCGCCCTGGTCGCGGGCGGCGTCTTCGACTCCAAGGACAAGAAGGACGCGGCGGCCGAGCCCTCGGCGTCCCCGTCGGCGCCCGAGCCGAAGAAGTCGCCGTCCCCGGCGATGGCGATCGACGACAAGGCGAAGTACACCTTCGACCTGAAGACGAGCGCGGGCGAGATCAAGTTCGGGATGGACGCCTCGAAGACCCCGCAGACGGTGAACTCCTTCAAGGCGCTCGCCGACAAGGGCTTCTTCGACAAGACCAAGTGCCACCGCCTGGTGACGGGCGGGATCTACGTGCTCCAGTGCGGCGATCCCGAGGGCACCGGCCGCGGTGGCCCGGGCTACACGATCCCGGACGAGAACCTGGACTCCCTGGGCAAGCCGAACGAGCAGGGCCAGGTGGTCTACCCGGCCGGCACGGTGGCGATGGCCAACACCGGCCAGCCGGGCACCGGCGGCAGCCAGTTCTTCCTCGTCTACAAGGACAGCCCCCTCGCCCCGTCGTACACCCCGTTCGGGAAGATCGACGCGGCCGGGCTGAAGGCGCTGGAGGAGGTCGCCAAGGCGGGGACCGCGGACGGCGCCCAGGACGGCGCCCCGAAGACCCCCGTGACCATCGAGAAGGCCACCGTCACGAAGGACTGACGGGACCCGGCGGCCCCGCCCCGGCGGGCCCCGCGGCCCGTGCGCCGAGATTCCGTCGTGCGGGATGCGGACAGCCGGCCCGGCGGTCGCCTATGTTGGCGTTGTGCAGGGCGGGCGCTGCCCGCCCCAGGAAACTGTGGACGATGCCGGGGGGACACGACCCCGCGCGGCATCAGGTGGAGGAGGCGCTGTGAGCAGCGACCCGTGGGGCCGAGTCGACGAGACCGGCACCGTGTACGTGCGTACTTCCGAGGGCGAGCAGGTCGTCGGCTCGTGGCAGGCGGGCACCCCCGAGGAGGCCCTGGCCTACTTCGAGCGCAAGTACGAGGGCTTGGTGGTCGAGATCGGCCTCCTCGAACGGCGGGTGCGGACCACCGATCTGTCCGCCAAGGACGCCCAGACGGCCATCGACCACCTGCGGACGCAGGTGGACGAGCACCACGCCGTCGGTGACCTCGAAGCGCTGCGCGGCCGGCTCGACAAGCTGGTCGCGTCGGTGGACTCGCGGCGCGAGGAGCGCAAGGTCCAGAAGGCCAAGCAGGCCGACGAGGCCCGTACGGCCAAGGACGCCCTGGTGGTCGAGGCCGAGCAGCTGGCGCAGAGCGACCAGTGGCGCAGCGCCGGCGAGCGGCTGCGCGCGCTGGTGGACATCTGGAAGGGCCTGCCCCGGCTCGACCGCAAGTCGGACGACGAGCTGTGGCACCGCTTCTCGCACGCCCGGTCCGCCTTCTCCAAGCGCCGCAAGGCGCACTTCGCCGCGCTGGACGCCCAGCGCGAGGACGCCCGCAAGGCGAAGGAGAAGCTGGTCGCCGAGGCCGAGTCGCTGTCGAAGTCGACGGACTGGGGTCCGACGGCCGCCCGCTACCGCGAGCTGATGGACAGCTGGAAGGCGGCGGGCCGGGCGCAGCGCGAGGCCGAGGACGACCTGTGGAACCGCTTCCGCGGTGCGCAGGACGTGTTCTTCGCGGCGCGCGGCGAGGTCTTCGCGGAGCGGGACGCCGAGCAGGTCGAGAACCTGAAGCTGAAGGAGGAGCTGGCCGTCGAGGCGGAGCGGATCCTCCCGGTGACGGACCTGAAGGCGGCCCGGGCCGCGTTCCGCTCCGTCAACGAGCGCTGGGAGGCCATCGGCCACGTGCCGCGGGACGCCCGTCCCAAGGTCGAGGGCCGGATGCACGCCGTGGAGCGGGCCATCCAGGAGGCCGAGGACGGCGAGTGGCGCCGGACGAACCCGGAGGCGCGGGCCCGTGCCGCCGGTCTGACGGGTCAGCTCCAGGCTGCCGTGGACAAGCTGCGCGGTGAGATCGACGCCGCGCGCACGGCCGGCAACAACGCGAAGGCCGACAAGCTGGGCCGTGAGCTGGAGGGCCGCCAGGCCCTGCTGGACCAGGCGCTGAAGGGCCTGGAGGAGTTCGGCGGCTGACGCCCCGGACGGACTTCGGACGGGCACCACCGGTCACCCCCGGTGGTGCCCATCCGCCGTATATGGGTCCGATTCGTTACGCGGTTTCAACACAGGGTGCGCGCGGGTTGCACCCTCCACCTGTGTAACGTTGTACGGTGCCGCCTCGGCGGCCTTCTGCCGGGCGACGACCAGGATCGAATGTGACGCATACCCAGATACGCGCTGATGTCCCCGACTCACTTCTCGTCGCCGAACCGGTGTCCGGCGAGAAGGACTCCGGACTCCGCGGTGTCGGACGGCGCGTACTCGCCAACCTGAAGCGGGCCCGCAAGGCGCTGCTGATCCACATCGCGCTGCGTGCGACCGGTCTCGCCGTGATGGCGATCTGGGCCGAGCGCAAGGACGTGCGGCCGCTGGAGATCCTGGGCGGGCGCTGGGACGCCGTCTACTACCTGCACATCGCCGAGAACGGTCTGACGACCCCGCTGGCGACGCCCTCGCCGTGCGCGTTCGCCGGGCCGAGCTGCCAGATGGCGTTCTTCCCCGTCTACCCGATGCTGGTGCGGTACACCTCGTACGTCACGCACCTGCCCATGAACTGGGTGGCGATGGGGCTGGCGCTGCTGGCGTCGGTGATCGCCGCGTGGGGCATCTTCGCCGTCACCGACAAGATCTACGGCCGCCGGGTCGCGCTCTTCACCTGCGCCCTGTTCGCGATCGTGCCGGCGGCGCTCGTCCAGTCGATGGCGTACACCGAGCCGCTGTTCCTCGCCCTGTCCGTGTGGGCGATGTACGCGGTGATGACGAAGTCGTGGCTGACGGCCGGTGTGCTGGCCTTCTTCGCTGGGGCCACCCGGCCCTCGGGTTCGGCGATCGTCGCGGCCGTGGTGCTGGCGGGGGTCTGGGAGTACGTGCAGTGGCGCCGCAAGCGCCGTGCGCAGCGTCCTCCGGTGGGGCGGATCGTGGCCGCCTCGCTGATCGCCCCGCTGGGCTGGTTCGGGTACGTGGGTTACGTCGGCTGGCACTTCGGGCGCTGGGACGGCTACTTCGAGCTCCAGCGCCGCTGGGGTTCGGTGTACGACGGCGGCTTCGACACCCTCAGCGAGCTGAAGAAGACCTTCACCGAGGTGCACACGACCCTCAACCACGTGGTGGTCTCGCTGACCGTGGTGACGGCGGTGGTGCTGTTCGTGCTGATGACGCGCCGGCGCCGGCCCCCCATGGTGGTGTGGATCTTCGCGGCCATGATCATGCTGATGGCGCTGGGCGGGGCGGGCTTCTACTTCTCGAAGATGCGCTTCATCATGCCGGCGTTCCCGCTGCTGTTCCCCTTCGCGCTGGCCCTCGCCCGGGCCCGGCGGAGCACGGTGGTGTGGATCATCGGCTCGGCCACGGCGGTGTCCGCGCTCTTCGGCGGCAACCTCAACTTCGTGTGGTGGGGCTGCCCCTGACCGGGCCGCCGCGCCGGACGTACGAGAGTGGGCGCCCGGCTCCGGAGCCCCGCCCCAGGCCGCCGTCCCGCGCACGGCCCTCGCCCGCCTCGGCCTGACCGACGCCGCGCTGCCCGCGCA
>NZ_JBFBGN010000227.1:0-5795 GCF_040684675.1 Streptomyces sp. NPDC089915
GGGGCGCCGGACTGCTCCGGGGCCGGCGGGGCCGGGGCCTGCTGCTGCGGGATCCACTGCTGCGGCTGCGGGTCGTCGTACCCCGGGGCGGGGGCCTGGGCGTACCCCTGCGCCTGCTGCTCGTGACCGTACTGCTGTGCGTAGGACTGCTGTGCGTACGACTGGCCGGGCGGGGCCTCGTACCGCTGGTCGTACTGCTCGTCGTACTGCTGCCCGTACGGCGGCGGGGCGGGCTGGAGGGGCTGCTGTGCGGGCACCTGGCCGTACAGCGGCCGCCCGTACGGGTCGTAGCCGATGAGCTGCTGCTGGGCGGCGTACGGGTCGTACGGATCCTGGGGGTCGTTCACCGCGGGCCTCTCGTCGTTCCGGAAGCTCAGGCTCCCCGGTACAGCTCACGCTTGTCGATGTAGCGCACGACACCGTCCGGGACCAGGTACCAGACGGGATCGCCCTCGGCCACGCGGGCGCGGCAGTCCGTGGAGGAGATCGCCAGCGCGGGCACCTCGACGAGCGAGACCCCGCCCTCGGGAAGGCCGTCGTCGGTGAGGACGTGGCCGGGCCGGGTCACACCGATGAAGTGGGCGAGGGAGAAGAGCTCGTCGGCGTTGCGCCAGGTCAGGATCTGCGCGAGCGCGTCGGCGCCGGTGATGAAGAAGAGGTCCGCGTCCTCGTTGAGGGCGCTGAGGTCCCTCAGGGTGTCGATCGTGTACGTCGGGCCGCCGCGGTCGATGTCGATGCGGCTCACCGAGAACTGCGGGTTCGAGGCCGTGGCGATGACCGTCATCAGATAGCGGTCCTCGGCGGGCGACACGGCCCGCTGGGACTTCTGCCACGGTTCGCCCGTGGGGACGAACACCACCTCGTCGAGGTGGAAAAGGGCGGCCACCTCGCTGGCGGCCACCAGGTGTCCGTGGTGGATCGGGTCGAACGTCCCGCCCATCACTCCGAGCCGGCGCTTGACCGGGCCCGTAGGCATTTCCTGCTCTCCCATGAGCGCAGAGCCTACTGGCCCGGTGGCAGGTGCGCGGAGGCCCGGTCCGGACGAGTGGTTCAGCGGTCGCGGTTCAGGCGCGTGGTCACCCAGAGCATCAGCAGCAGGACGAAGAGCGCACCGCCACCGGTCAGGTAGGGGCTCAGGCTCTCGTGGTTGCCGCCGTGCTCGGCGCCCTCCGATGCGAGGACGACGAGGTTGTGGGCGGTGGTGGAGAGGCTCATCAGGCAGGTACCTATCGAGTCGGGGAGCGAGCGGAGACTTCCCTCACATCGTATGCGGGGGCCCGGGGCACGCTCACGCCGACTCAGGCGTTGGAGAGGATAGAGGCAGTCAGCACAGGCCGATCCAGGGGGAGGCGCCATGACGGACACCGGATTCGAGAAGACACCGGCACGCGATCGCAGGAGGTTCCCGGGCATCTCCTCGCGGGCCTACGAGCATCCGGCGGACCGCTCGGCGCTGGTCGCCCTGCGCAAGCTGACCGGCTTCGACACGGTCTTCAAGGCCCTCAGCGGGCTGCTCCCCGAGCGGAGCCTGCGGCTGCTGTTCCTGTCGGACTCGGTGCGCGTGGGCGAGACCCAGTTCCCCCATCTGCACGAGATGCTCCGCGACGCCTGCTACATCCTGGACCTGGAGAAGGTCCCGCAGATGTACGTGCAGCAGGACCCCAAGCCGAACGCCATGTGCATCGGGCTGGACGAGCCGATCATCGTGGTGACGACGGGGCTGGTGGAACTGCTCGACGAGGAGGAGATGCGGGCGGTCGTCGGCCATGAGGCGGGCCACGCGCTGTCCGGGCACTCCGTGTACCGCACGGTGCTGCTGTTCCTGACGAACCTGGCGCTGAAGGTGGCGTGGATCCCGCTGGGCAATGTGGCGATCATGGCGATCGTCACCGCGCTGCGGGAGTGGTTCCGCAAGTCGGAGCTGTCGGCGGACCGGGCCGGGCTGCTGGTGGGGCAGGACGTGAACGCCTCCATGCGCGGGCTGATGAAGATCGCGGGCGGCAACCACCTGCACGAGATGAACGTCGACGCCTTCCTGGCCCAGGCCGAAGAGTACGAGTCGAGCGGCGACCTGCGCGACTCCGTCCTGAAGATCCTCAACGTGCTGCCGCGCACCCACCCCTTCACCACGGTGCGCGCCGCCGAGCTGCGCAAGTGGTCGCAGAGCCGGGACTACCAGCGGATCATGGACGGGCACTACCCGCGGCGGGACGAGGACAAGGACGCCTCGGTGGCCGACTCCTTCCGCCAGTCGGCCTCGCACTACGCGGACTCGGTGCGCACGAGCAGGGATCCGCTGATGAAGCTCGTCGGCGACATAGCCGGCGGTGCGGGCGACCTGGGCGGGAAGCTGCGCGACCGGTTCACCGGAGCGGCCGGCGGCGAGGAGAAGCCGTCTACCGGACAGGGCTGACGGAGGCGGGCGGCGGCGGTGCCTGGGGCTGCGCCAGGGGCACCCGCGCCGCCTGGTCCGGCTGCGCGGTCCCCGAGGGCGGGCCGGGCGCGGGCGAGGGCGGGGCGGAGGGGTCCGGCGGGGCGGCCGCCGGGTCCATGACCCCGCACAGCCCGGCCGTGCGCCGGGGGTGGCCGCTGGCGTACGGGTCGCTCACGGGCGGGCCGACGGTGGTGGGACCGGCTCCGGCCAGCAGCGGGCGGAAGCCCGCGGCCGGGTCGGCGGCGCAGTCCTGCGGTCCGGCCATCACGTAGGAGGAGGCCAGTTCCGCCCGGCGGGTGGTGAGGTCCTCGTGGTCGAAGCGCAGCCGCAGCTCCCGGCGGACGGTGAAGAGGGAGGCCCCGTCGGGCCCGGCCGGCGGGCCGGCCGCGCCCCGTACGGCGTACACGAAGGTGTGGTCGGTGGTGACCACCAGGACCTCGGGGCTGATCTCCTCGAAGGCGAGGGTGCCGTTGACCCGGACGCGGGTGTCGGCGAGGGCGGCGGTCTGCGGGTCGAAGCGGACCAGCCAGCCGGTGGCGGCGTGCCGGCCGTCCCCGGAGGGCGAGGCCATGCTCTCGTCGAACTGGGCCAGCTGGCCGGGGTCCAGGAGCACCCGCACGGGCCGTGAGGCGCTGCCGGAGAGCACGTCGGGGTCCAGGGAGGACTGCACCAGGTAGTCCTTGGCGATGGACAGGGCGGCGACGATCTGGCTCTCGGTGAAGTGCCGGGTGCGGCGTACGGCCGGGAGGGTGATCCCGGCGGCCCCGGTGCGGTAGTCGGCCGCGGGGCTCCGGGCGTAGAGGTCGGCGGGTTTGCCGCCGGGCACGGCGGAGGACGGCGTCAGGGGCACGACGGTGCTGCTGAGGGGCTCGGTGTCGCCGCCGGCCGGGGCCACGTACGGGTTGCGCAGGCCCAGGTAGACGGCGACGGCGAAGGCCGAGGCGATCAGCAGGACGAGCAGCATGCCCTGGCGGGCGCCGCGCCCCGGGGTGCCGGTGCCGCGGCCCGCGGAGCCGCCGCCCGACCAGATGGAGCGGCTGCGGACGGCCCGGGCGTGCTCGCCCATGCGTTCCTGGGCGGAGAACTCCTGGAGGCGGGCGGCGCGGACGAAGTCCTCGTCGAACACCACCGACCGGTACTCGTCCGGGCGCAGTTCGTCGTCACCTCCGCCGATGTCCTCGGGGGTGCCGTTGGGTGGGTCTCCTGGTACGGCCATCGCTTCTCCCCGCTGTCCCCGCTACAGAGAAGCCCCCGGCTCCGGAACGCGCGAGCGGGGTCGTACCTTCAGGGTTGGCGGCCGACGGGGTACGTAAACGCGCCGACGCCGGTGACTTCCCCGAGCGGGGTACTGGCGGGCGCGGGTGCGGGGTCCGCTTCGCCCGCGGCGCTGCGGTAGACGGCGCTGAAGGCCAGGGCGACCATGCCGAGCCCCATGACGACGGCGAGCACCCAGGCGACCGGTCTCAGCCAGCCGGCGCGGCCGCGGTAGGGGCGCAGGCTGCCGCCGTAGGCCCCGTACGGGCCCTCGGCGTAGCCGTAGGGTCCGGCCTCCCAGGCGGGGTCGTCGAACGGGTACCCGTCCGGGGGGCCGTAGTCGTCCTCCCCCGCCCAGCCTCCGGCCACGCGGGCGGCCTCGGCCTCGGCGCGGGCCAGGTCGGCGGCGCGCTGGCGTTCGGCCGCGCTCGGTTCATGGATCTCGGCGTTCCGGACGAAGGCCTCGTCGAACACCACGGAGGCGAAGTCCTGATCCGCGCCTCCGCGGTCGTCGTCGGGCTCCCCGTCGTCCGGGAACGGCTTGCCCCCCACGTCGTCCGGCACGGGAACAGCGTAGACCTGGGGGGCCGCTTTGGGCAGGGTGAAAGCCGGAATCCGGCCACACCCGGTTCGGGTGGCGGTTACCGGATGTGACCGTCGCCGGTGACGATGTACTTGGTGGAGGTGAGCTCGGGCAGCCCCATGGGGCCCCGGGCGTGCAGCTTCTGGGTGGAGATGCCGATCTCGGCGCCGAAGCCGAACTGGCCACCGTCGGTGAACCGGGTGGAGGCGTTCACGGCGACGGTGGTCGAGTCGACCAGCTGGGTGAAGCGGCGCGCCGCGGCCTGCGAGGTGGTGACGATCGCCTCGGTGTGGCCGGAGGTCCAGCGGCGGATGTGGGCGACGGCGTCGTCGAGGGAGTCCACGACGGCGGCGGCGATGTCGTACGACAGGTACTCGGCGGCCCAGTCCTCGTCGGTGGCGGGCAGGGCGGTGACCTTGCTCTCCTCGGCGGCGGCCAGCACCCGGGCGTCGCCGTGGACGGTCACGCCGGCGTCGGCGAGGGCGTCGAGGGCGCGGGGCAGGAAGGCGTCGGCGATGTCGCGGTGGACCAGGAGGGTCTCGGCGGCGTTGCAGACGGAGGGGCGCTGCGCCTTGGAGTTGACGAGGATGTCCACGGCCATGTCGAGGTCGGCCTGCGCGTCGACGTAGACGTGGCAGTTGCCGGTACCGGTCTCGATGACCGGGACGGTGGACTCCTCGACGACGGTCTTGATGAGGGAGGCGCCGCCGCGCGGGATGAGCACGTCGACGAGGCCGCGGGCGCGCATCAGCTCGCGGACGGACTCGCGGGACTCGCCGGGGACGAGCTGGATCGCGTCGGCGGGCAGCCCGGCGCCGGCGATCGCGTCGCGCAGGATGGCGACGAGGGCGGTGTTGGAGGCGTAGGCGGAGGAACTGCCGCGCAGGAGGACGGCGTTGCCGGCCTTCAGGCAGAGCGCGGCGGCGTCGACGGTGACGTTGGGGCGGGCCTCGTAGATGATGCCGACGACGCCGAGGGGGACGCGGATCTGGCGGAGGTCGATGCCGTTGGGGAGGGTGGAGCCGCGGACGACCTCGCCGACGGGGTCGGGGAGGGCCACGACGTCGCGGACGTCGGAGGCGATGGCGGCGACCCGCTCGGGGGTGAGGGTGAGCCGGTCGATGACGGTCTCGCTGGTGCCGGCGGCGCGGGCCTTCTCGATGTCCCGGGCGTTGGCCGCGACGATCTCGTCGGTACGGGCCGTCAGCGCGTCCGCGATGGCCAGGAGGGCCGTGTCCTTGGCGGACCGCGGGAGTGGGGCGATGGCCGCGGCGGCCGTGCGGGCCGCTGCCGCGGTGGTGAGGACGGGGGAGGTCGCGGTGGCGTCGTCGAGCGAGGTCATGCGGCCCAGGGTAATCCCCGGGCCCCCGGGCCCTCGCCGGAGTTCCACCCCGCGAGACGCCCCCGGTTCCCCGCTGCGCGGGCGAGGTCCCCTACCCGCCCTTCCACCGTTCCCCGGGCGCTGCCCGGACCCGTTCCGGGCGCTCCGCGCCCGGTGCGCTCAAACGCCGCGCGGGCTGGATT
>NZ_JBFBGN010000228.1:0-5688 GCF_040684675.1 Streptomyces sp. NPDC089915
GTGGTGTGACCACATCCGCACCGTACGCCCTCGACTCCCGCATGCGGAGCCCGCGAAGTGCCGCCCCGGCGGCGCGGGCCCGGGGCCGCCGCCGGCCCCGTCCCCCGCCGGAGGGCGAAGAGTTCCGCCAGGGTCGCCCCCTCCCGGGACACCCCCTCGTCGGTCCCGAGCCAGTCCGCCGCCTCCCGGTGCGTCAGCCGGCCCACCTCGATGCGGGCCAGGCAGCGCCCCGGCCGGACCACCGCCGGGTGCAGCCGCTCCAGGTCCTCGTTGGTCGTGACCCCGACGAGCACGTTCCGGCCCTGTCCCAGCAGCCCGTCCGTCAGGTTCAGCAGCCGCGACAGCGCCTGCCCCGCCGTGTGCCGCGCCTCGCCGCGGATCAGCTCGTCGCAGTCCTCCAGCAGCAGCAGCCGCCAGCGCCCCTTCGCGGTGCCCTCGTCCTCGCCGATCGCGATGTCCATCAGGTAGCCCACGTCGTTGAACAGCCGCTCCGGGTCCAGGACGCAGTCCACCTGGCACCAGTCCCGCCACGACCGGGCCAGCGTCCGCAGCGCGGAGGTCTTCCCCGTCCCCGGCGGCCCGTGCAACAGCAGCAGCCGCCCCGCGATGTCGTCCGGGGTGACCTTCATCAGCCGGTCCATCGCCGCCGCCACCGGCGCCGTGTAGTTCGGCCGCACCTCGGCCCAGGTGCCGGCCGAGATCTGCCGGGTCGTCCGGTACGGGCCCCGGCGCGGGGAGACGTACCAGAAGCCCATCGTGACGTTCTCCGGCTGCGGTTCGGGCTCGTCCTGCGCCCCGTCCGTGGCCTGGCCGAGCACCCGCTGCGCGAGCTCCTCGCTGACGGCGGTGACCGTCACGTCCGCGCCCCGGCTCCAGCGGGAGACCAGCACCGTCCAGCCCTCGCCCTCGGCGAGCGTGGCGCTGCGGTCGGTGTCGCGGGCCGAGCGGAGCACGGTGGCGTGCGGGGGCAGCAGGGTGGCCTCCGTCTTCACCCGCTCGATGGTGACGCTCTGCGCGTACGGCTGCTCGCCGGTCGCGAACCGGCCGAGGAAGAGCGCGTCGACGACATCCGACGGAGAGTCACTGTCGTCCACGTGGAGCCGGATCGGCAGCGCGTCATGCGGGTCTGCTGGCATGGCGCCCATGATCCGGCACGAACTGCCCGCCCGCACCCGTGTTTCGCCGGATCGAGTGGACGGGTTCCCTCTTCAAACGCATCGGGCGTGAAGATTCCGGCGCCGGTCCCACCCCGAAAATTCTTGGCATGAACACTTCCGGCCAACCCCGGCTGCTTGTACCAACGACTGAGGAGTAACCCCCACAAGGAGCCGCACACATGAGCATGAGATTGCACCGCGTCGCCGCCCTCACCTCCTCCCTGCTGCTCGCCGCGGGCGCCGCCCTGTTCGGCGCCGGTCAGGCCGCCGCCTCGGCCGACTTCGGCTACGTCGCCCTCGGCGACTCGTACTCCTCCGGCGTCGGCGCCGGCAACTACGACTCGGCCAGCGGCGACTGCAAGCGCACCACCCGGGCCTACCCTGCCCTGTGGGCCGCCGCCCACGCCCCGCAGAGCTTCGCCTTCACCGCCTGCTCGGGCGCCCGCACCGGGGACGTCCTCTCCGGCCAGCTCGGCCCGCTCAACTCCGGCACCGACCTGGTCAGCATCACCATCGGCGGCAACGACGCCGGCTTCTCCGACGTGATGACGACCTGCGTCCTCCAGTCCGAGTCCACCTGTGTCAACCGCGTCAACCAGGCCAAGGCGTACGTGGACTCCACCCTCCCCGGCCAGCTCGACCGGGTCTACGACGCGATCCGCGGCCGCGCCCCCTCCGCCAAGGTGGTCGTGCTCGGCTATCCCCGCTTCTACAAGCTGAACGGCAGCTGCGTCGCCGGCCTCACCGAGGGC
This sequence comes from Streptomyces sp. NPDC089915, assembly GCF_040684675.1. Taxonomy (NCBI): domain Bacteria; kingdom Bacillati; phylum Actinomycetota; class Actinomycetes; order Kitasatosporales; family Streptomycetaceae; genus Streptomyces; species Streptomyces sp. NPDC089915. Next base: position 1,910 of record NZ_JBFBGN010000228.1, read on the forward strand.
GAGCGCACCGCCATCAACGGCGCCTCCGACTACCTCAACGCCGCCATCGCCAAGCGCGCCGCCGACCACGGCTTCACCTTCGCCTCGGTCGTCGGGGCCTTCACCGGCCACGAGATCTGCTCCGGCGACGCCTGGCTGCACAGCGTCAACTGGGCCAACATCGGCGAGTCGTACCACCCCACCGCCACCGGACAGTCCGGCGGCTACCTCCCGGTGTTCAGCGGCAAGGCCTAGGAAACGGCCGCCGGGCTCCCCGTCGGCGCCGGCCCGGACGGCGGCGCCGACGTCCCGGCGGGCGGGCCCGAGGGGCTCGCCGGAGGGGGAGTGGAGGCCCCGCCCGTCGGGGTCTCCCTCTCGCACGCGACGGAGAACTCCAGCCAGGGCGAGGTCTTCAGCTGAGGTGCGCGCACCTCCAGCCGCACCGAGTCCCGCACGTCCTCGCCCGTGGCCCCCACCGGCTCGTCGTGGTTCAGCTGACGGGTCCGCGCCCCGCCCGCCTCGTAGGTGATGCTCTGCCAGGGGTCCGCGGACGTGGACCCGTCGAGCCTCGCCCAGCGGTACTCCACCACGGCCGGGGTCACCGCCACCTCGATGGTCCCGGTGAACGAGGGCGTGCCCGTCCGGGGCGGCGGGCAGCTCCCGGCGTAGGCGGCCCGCAGGGTGTGGACGTACAGGGTGACGTTCTGCGCGGGCCCCGTGGTCGCCGGCGGGGACGGGGAGGGGGAGGCCGGGGCCGGAGCGGACCGCGAGGGCTCGGGCCCTCCGGCCGGCCCGGCCGCGCCGTCCCCGCCCCCGGTCTCGCGCAGCAGCAGCCACACCAGCAGGACCAGCACCGCCAGCAGCACCAGGATGCCGACGGTCAGCACCACCCCGGCCCCGCTCCCCGCCGGAGGCTGCCCCGGCGAGGGCGCGGCGGGGCCCGGGTCCCCTTCGTACGGCCCCTCGTACGGCCCCCCGCGCGGCCCCTCGTAAGGCCCCGCCGCCACGGCCGTCGGCGCCTCGGGGTCCCACCGGGGCCCGCCCGGGTCCCGTACGGCGCCGCCCGCGCCGATGATGCGCAGCATCCGGGCGGCCTCCGCCGCGGGCAGCCGCGCGGCGGGGTCCTTGCGCAGCAGCCCCTCCAGCACCGGCTCCAGCGGACCGGCCCGCCGGGGCGGCGGCGGCTCCCCGTCCACCACGGCCTCCAGCGTGGCCACCGGGGTATCCCGCAGGAACGGCGAGACCCCCTCAACGGCCGCGTACAGCATCACCCCGAGCGACCACAGGTCCGACTCGGGACCGGGATCGCGCCCCAGCGCCCGTTCCGGCGCCAGGTACTCGGGGGAGCCGACCACCTCGCCCGTCATCGTGATCGGCGAGGAGCCCGCCAGGCTCGCGATGCCGAAGTCGCTCAGCACCACCCGGCCGTCGTTGGCGATCAGCACGTTCGCGGGCTTCACGTCCCGGTGCAGCACCCCCGCCTCGTGCGCCGAGCGCAGCGCCGCCAGCACCTGCTCGCCGAGGTGCGCGGTCCGCTGCGGGGTCATCGGCCCCTCGCCCTCCAGCACCTCCGCCAGCGAGAGCCCGCGCACCAGCTCCATCACGATCCAGGGCCGGCCCTCCTCGGAGGCCACGTCGTAGACCGTGACCACCCCGCGGTGCGAGACCCGGGCCGAGGCCCACGCCTCCCGTTCCAGCCGCCGGTACAGCCGCGCGACCTCGGCCGGGTCCAGGCCGGCGGGCGCGCGCACCTCCTTGACCGCGACCTCCCGGGCCAGCACCTCGTCCCGGGCGCGCCACACGACGCCCATGCCGCCGCGGCCCAGCGGACCGAGCAGCCGGTACCGCCCGGCGATGACACGCCCGGGCTCCCCGCTTTCGTTCGCACTCACGCGATTCCCCCCTGTGTCACGAGGTGATCACTCCAAGTTAGCGCAGCGGGGGCCCGGCGGCCCCCGTCGTGACGACACTCTCCACAGCCCCTCACGGAGCGTGTTCCCAAGTGCCGCATCTCGTACCGAGAGTGACGGTCGACTCCGCTGAGTAATCGTCAACTACCCGTACCCACAGGGGTAATTCACACCACCGGGATACCCGAGGACATAGTGCAGGCGATAGGGTTACCCTGCCCGGGCCGGGTGCCTTCGTACGGGTGGGGAGAGACATGGAACAGATAACGATGCGCAGCAGGCCGCCCCGCGTGCCTGCCATCACCTGCGGGAGCAGTGCGACCAGCTCGCGCCTCGACCGCCATCTCGCCGTGCTGGGCGGCCCCGCCGTCCCGCGCCACGAGGTGGCCGAGGCGACCCTGCTGATGCGCGAGCTCACCTCGCGCGACCACACCCACGTCCAGCGGAGCCGCAGCGCGCGCGTCGCGCTGTTCGCCCCGCTGCGCAGGCTGCGGCGCACCCTCTTCGGCAGCCGTCGCGCCTAACGGCCCCCGGCGACCGTCCCCGTAGCGCGGCCGGCCCGTCCGGCCGCACCCGGCCCCGTCCCCTCCGTCCGGTGTCCTCCGGCGCTCACCGCGCCGGAGCCCCGGCACTCCGGCCTCAGGCGACCACACCGTCCCCGCGCAGTTCCGCGATCCGCTCACCCGTCATCCCCAGGGCGCGCAGCAGGGCATCGGTGTGCTCGCCGAGCGCGGGCACCGCTCCCATCCGCGCCTCCGCGCCACCCGGCAGGCCGATCGGCGGCAGCAGCGCCCGCAGTGGGCCCGCCGGGGTGTCCACCTCCCGCCAGCGGTCCCGCGCCGCCAGCTGCGGGTGCCCGGCCAGCTGCGCCACCGAGTTGAGCCGCGCGCAGGCGATCCCGGCCGCCTCCAGCCGCCGCACCGCCTCCTCGGCCCCGAGCTTGCCCAGCGCCCCGGCCACCGCCGCGTCGGTGTCCTCCCGCCCCCGGGTACGGGCCGCGTTGGTCGCGTACGCCGGATCCTCGGCCAGCTCCGGCCGTTCCAGCACCTCGCGGGCCAGCCGCCGCCACTCGCGGTCGTTCTGCACCGACAGCAGGACCCGGTCCCCGTCGGCCGTCGCGTACGCGTCGTACGGCGCGATCACGGCGTGCGCCAGGCCCGTCCGCACGGGCTGCTCCCCGCCGTGCATCGTGTGGTGCAGCGGGTGCCCCATCCACTCGGCCAGCGACTCCAGCATCGAGATCTCCACCGGCCCGCCGCGCCCGGTGGTCCCGCGCCGCAGCAGCGCCGCGAGCACCCCGGAGAAGGCGTACATGGCGGCCGCGATGTCGGCCGCCGGGATCCCCGCCTTCACGGGCCGCTCCGGGGTCCCGGTCACCGAGACCAGTCCCGCCTCGCACTGCACGAGCATGTCGTAGGCGCGCTTGTGGGCGTACGGGCCCCCGTCGCCGTAACCGGACACGTCCACGGCGACCAGCCGCGGGTAGCGGGCGCACAGCGCGGCAGCGTCGAGCCCGAGGCGGGCGGCGGCCCCCTGGGCGAGGTTCTGCACGAACACGTCGGCGTCCTGGAGCAGGCCGTGCAGCACCTCCAGTCCGCGCGGGTCCTTCAGGTCCAGGGCGAGGGACTCCTTGCCCCGGTTGGCCCAGACGAAATGCGAGGCCAGGCCCCCGGCGGCGGTGTCGTAGGCACGCGCGAAGTCGCCGCCGTCGGGACGCTCCACCTTGATCACCCGGGCGCCGAGATCGGCGAGCTGACGGGTGGCGAAGGGCGCGGAGACGGCCTGTTCGACGGCGACGACGGTGATTCCGGCGAGCGGGAGGGGTTCGGTAGCCATGGGCCCTGCCTACCGGGTGGGGGCCGGGTCTGTCACCCCCCTGCCCGGCCGGGG
>NZ_JBFBGN010000229.1:0-5620 GCF_040684675.1 Streptomyces sp. NPDC089915
TTCCAACCGCCTGGCCCGCTTCCTCGGCCAGCACGGCATCTCCTCCAGGGTCGTCCGCGCCTGGCCGAGCAGCGCCGCGTTCTTCTCCTCCCACGCCTTGAAGCGCTCCTCGGGAGCCGCCTCCGCCGCGCCCACCGAGTCCGCCGCCCAGGCCACATGGCCGTCGGGGCGCACCAGCAGGGCCGCCGGAGCGGGCACCTCGCCGACCGGCGGGACCGGCCACGACTCGTCCTCGCTGCGCGCCTCCACGAGGTCCACGCGGTCGGCCCAGCCCGCCGCGGCCGCCGCCACCTCCCCGCCGCCGCGCAGGTCGAACAGGACCGGGCGGGCCGCATGCAGCAGCGGGTACACGCCGGTGACGCCCGCGTCCGTCTTGAGGTCGGCGTCGAAGACCCGGCGCCCCTCCATCGGGTGGTCGCCGCCCACCGGGTAGCGGACGTCCAGCGCCGTCAGCATGTGCCGCAGGACCCGGTTGACGTCGTCGAAGACCATCAGCGAACCGAACACCTCGCGCAGCGCGTCCGTCGCCGCGCCCGGCCGGGCCAGCGCCGCCTGCGCCCGGGTGTTGTGCAGCACCCGCTCCCCGACGGGGTGGCGTTCGGCGTGGTAGGTGTCCAGCAGCTCCTCCGGCGCCCGGCCCAGGACCACCGAGGCCAGCTTCCAGCCCAGGTTGACCGCGTCCTGCACCCCCATGTTCAGACCCTGCCCGCCGGCCGGGAAATGGATGTGCGCGGCGTCGCCCGCCAGCAGCACCCGGCCCCTGCGGTACTCGGCGGCCTGCCGGGCGGCGTCGTTGAACCGGGACACCCAGCGCGGCGCGCGCATGCCGAAATCGGTGCCCGCGACCCTGATCAGCGACTCCCTGAGCTGCTCGAACGTCGCCGGCTCGTCGCGGTCCGCGACCCGGTCGTACTCGGAGGTGATCACCCGGTACCAGCCCGGCTCGAAGGCGATCGCCGAGTAGTCCCCGCCCGGCGTGCGCCGCACCCAGACGTAGTCCTCGGGCAGGTCCGGGAGTTCGACGTCGCCGATCAGCGCCGTCATCGTCGCCTCGGTGCCGGGGAAGCCGATGCCCGCCAGCTTGCGCACCGTGCTGCGCCCGCCGTCACAGCCCACCAGGTAGCGGGCGCTCAGCCGGGCGCCGCCCTCCCCGCCCGTCTCCAGCTCGACCGTCACCGTCTCCGCGTCCTGGCGGATCCCGCTCACCGCGGCCGACCGCCGGATCCGCACGCCGAGCTCGACGGCCCGCTCCTCCAGGAGCCGTTCGACGGCCGACTGGAGGATCATCAGCGGATAGGGGTGCCTGGACTCCGACTCGTCGAACTCCAGATAAAGACCGGAGAAATGGCCGACCGGCTGCGGCTCGCCCTCCGCCAGGAACCGGTCGAGGATCCCGCGCTGGTCCAGCACCTCCAGGGTGCGCGAGTGGATCCCGCCGGCCCGGGACTCGCCCGTGCGCTCCGCGAGCCGCTCGACCACCACCACGTCGGCGCCCGCCAGCCGCAGCTCGCAGGCGAGCATCAGCCCCGTCGGCCCGGCACCCGCGACGATCACGTCCGCGTCCGTACCCGTATGCCCCACGTCGTTCCCCCTCGTTCGACTGCGCCTCTAACGCCGTTAAATCCCCCTCACGTTCACTGAACGCGAATCGGCCGGTCAAGGAACGCCACCGCCGGGACGGGACGGCCCGCGGCCGCACTTCTGCTGTCCCGCCGGCGGGACGGTCCCGGCAGCAGGCCCGCCGGCGCACTCTCAACCCCATTCGCCGGCGGACACCGGGCACCGCCCGGGCGGTACGGGCCGACGCGCATCCACGCGAGACTCGGTCCGGCCGCTCGCGGACGTGTCCCGCCGGCGGGACGGCACGGCCGGGGGAACCCCCGGCCGGCGGAGGAAGGACAGACGGGCAATGGGATCTTTGGGCCAGGAAATCGCGGAGCTCTGGGGAGAACACCTCGGCCGCGAGGTCGGCGTGGAGGACGACTTCTTCACGATCGGCGGCAACTCCCTCAGCGGCATCAAGATCATCGAACAGGTCACGGAGCAGTACGGCGTCCAGCTGTCCGTCCGCGACTTCTACCTGGCGCAGACCCCGGCCCGGGTCGCCGAACTGATCGAGCAGGGGAGGACCGGGGCGTGAGGCTGACGCCGGGTCCCGCCCGCGACGTCGACCTCGCCGCCGTCGACCTGTTCGACCTGGACCTCTACGGCACGGGAGACCCGCACCCCGTCTGGGACGCGATGCGGGAGCGGGCGCCCCTGCACCACCAGGTCCTGCCCGACGGCCGCGCGTTCTGGTCCGTCACCCGCTACGAGGACGTCCGCCGCGTCCTGAGCGACCACCGCGAGTTCACCTCCGAACGGGGCACGGTCCCCACCCACCTCGGCACGGACGATCCCGCCGCCGGGGTGCTGATGACCTCCACCGACCCGCCGCGGCACACCGAGGTCCGCCGGCCGCTCGGCTCCAAGCTCACGGCGCGCGCGGTGCGGGTCTGGGAGGACCGGATCCGCGCCACGGTCGTCCGCTTCCTCGAACCCGCCCTGGACGGCGCCGTCTTCGACCTGGCCGAGCAGGCCCTCCTGCTGCCCGCGCTGGTCACGGGCCCGCTGCTCGGCATCCCGGAGAAGGACTGGGAGGAGCTCGTCCGGCTGACCGCCATGGTGACGGCCCCCTCGGACCCGCACTTCCGCCTGGGCAGCGAGGCCGCGACCCTGGCCATCTCCCACCACGAGCTCCTCACCTACGTCCGCGACTGGGCCCGCACCCACCGGGCCGCCGGCGTGGAGGACGAGAGCCTGCTCCACCACCTCACGAGCGTCCGCCCGGGCGGCGAGCCGCTGTCCGACGAGGAGATCGCCCTCGACGGCTACAGCATCCTGCTCGGCGCCAACGTCACGACCCCGCACACCGTCTCCGGCACGGTCCAGGCGCTCATGGAGCGCCCCGAGCAGTACCGGAAGGCGGCGGCCGACCCGGCCCTGGTCCCGAACCTCGTCGAGGAGGGCCTGCGCTGGACCTCGGCCGCCTGCAACTTCATGCGGTACGCGGTGGACGACGTCGAGATCGCCGGGGGCACCGTCCCGGCCGGCGGCGCGGTCGTGGCCTGGATCGGCTCGGGCAACCGGGACGCGTCCGTCTTCCCCGACCCGCACGCCTTCGACATCACCCGGGCCGGGGCCAAGCGCCACGGCGCCTTCGGGTTCGGCCCGCACTTCTGCATCGGCGCCCCGCTGGCCCGGATGACGCTGCGCGTCTTCTTCGAGGAGCTGCTCGCGCGCTTCGAGTCCCTCGAACCCGCCGGCGAACCGCAGCACCTGCGGTCGTACTTCATCGCCGGCCTGACCCACCTGCCCGTCACCGGCGAGAAACGGCGGACCCCATGACCACCGGCACCACCACCGCCCCCTCGCCGTGGTTCGTCCGCCCGCCCTCCGCCGACGCCCCCGCCCGGCTGCTGTGCTTCCCCTTCTCCGGATCCGGGGCCTCGGCCTACAGCGCCTGGCCCGCCGCGATCGACGGGGCGGAGGTCTGCCCGGTGCAGTTCCCCGGCCGCGAGAACCGGCTGGCGCACCCGCACTACGGCACCTACGAGGACCTGGCCGACGCCCTCGTCGAGCCGCTCGCCCCGCTCCTGGACCGGCCGTACGCGATCTTCGCGCACTGCGCCGGGGCGATGCCCGCGTACGAGACCGTGCTCCGCCTCGCCGCCCGCGGCCTGCCCGCACCGCGGTGCCTCTACGTGTCGGCCCAGCCCGCCCCGCACGAGGCCTCGCTCGACCGGATGCTCGGCCTGACCGAGGCCGAACTGCGGGCCGAGCTGGAGGCGTTCGTCCGCGGCCGGGGGATCGAACCCCGGCCGGACATGATCGACCTGGGCATGTTCGTGCTGCTGCGCGACCACGCCGCCGCCGGCGCCTACCGGCGGACGGAACCGGTCCGGCTGGCCTGCCCGATCGTCGTCCTGCACTGGCGCGAGGACACCGACGTGCGCCCCGAGGACCTCCAGGGGTGGCGCCGGTACTCGGACTCGGTCGAGTTCCGGACGGTCGCGGGCGGCCACTACGACTTCATGGACGCGCCGGACGAGCTGCTGGGGTCCCTGACCTCCTGGCGCTGAGACCGCCGCCGTCCGCCCCCCCCAGCCACAAGCCGAGAGAACCGGAAGGGAATGCGTATGAGTGGCGCCGCCGCCGACATCGCCGTCGTCGGGATGTCGTGCCGGTTCCCCGGTGTGAACGACCCGCGCGCGTTCTGGCGCCTCCTGCTCGACGGGGAGTCCACCGTCGGGACGTTCCCCGCCTCCCGGGCGGCGGGACCGGACCGCCCGGCCCATCCGGACGCGGCCACCCTGCGGCGGGGCTCCTTCCTCGACTCCATCGACGGGTTCGACGCGGAGTTCTTCGGCGCCGGACCGGCCGAGGCCACCGCGATGGACCCCGTGCAGCGCCTCGGCCTGGAGCTCGCCTGGGAGGCCGTCGAGGACGCGGGCGTCCCGGCGGGCAGCCTCGCGGGCCGTGAGGTCGACGTCGTGGTGGGCACCGCCCCCTCCGGCTACGACCTGCTGCGCAGGCTCTCCGGAACCGACCGGGACGACCACTACGCCGCCCTCGGCTCCAACGGGGCGATGATCGCCAACCGGATCTCCGCCCTGTTCGACGTCCGCGGCATGAGCTTCTGCGCGGACTCCGGCCAGTCCTCCTCCCTGGTGTCGCTGGCCCTGGCCTGCGAGCGCATCCGCGCCGGCGCGGTCGACCTGGCCCTCGCCGGCGGCGTGCACCTGATCGCCGATCCGCAGTCCGGTGCCGCCCTCGCCGACCTGGGCGCCCTGTCGCCCGACGGCCGCTGCTACACCTTCGACGAGCGGGCCAACGGCTTCGCCCGGGGCGAGGGCGGGGCGTTCGTCCTGCTCAAGCGGCTCGACCTGGCCGTCGCCGACGGCGACCACGTCTACGCGGTGGTGCGCGGCTGGGGCGTCGGCAGCGGCGGCGCGACCACCCGGATGCCCGACCCCAGCCCCGCCGGGCAGGCGGCCGCCGTCCGGGCCGCCCTCGCCCGCGCGGACGTCCCCTTCGACACCGTCGACTACGTCGAGGCCCACGGCACCGGCACCCGCATGGGCGACCCGGCCGAAACGGCCGGCCTGCGCGAGGTGTTCCGGGAGACGGGCCGCGTACGCCCCCTGGTGATCGGCTCGGCGAAGACGAACGTCGGGCACCTGGAGCCGGCCGCCGGAATCGTCGGCTTCGTCAAGGCGGCGCTCTGCCTGGACCGGGCCCGGCTGGTCCCCAGCCTGAACTTCCGCTCCCCGAACCCCGCCATCGCCGGCTTCCACGAGCACTTCGAGGTCCTGAGCGCCGCCCGCCCCTGGCCGGCCGTGCCCGGACGGCCCCGGCGCGCGGGCGTCTCGGCGTTCGGCATGGGCGGCACCAACGCCCACGTGATCCTCGAACAGGCCCCCGAGGCCCCCGGGACCACCGACGCGCCCGAGGCGTCCGGCGCACCCGCCGAGGCCACCGGCGCTGAGCTGCTGGGCCTGGGACATGGCGAAGACGAACTCGGGGTGCTCGTCCATCAGGGCGACCACGTTGGAGGCGGTCCGGGACACCTTGCGGACCG
>NZ_JBFBGN010000230.1:0-5557 GCF_040684675.1 Streptomyces sp. NPDC089915
ATCGCGATGGACCTGGTCCGGTGCGGCGCCTTGCTGACCGTTCCCGTCGCCTTCGCGCTGGGCGCGCTCGCCCCCGCCGGCCCCTCCTTCCCTTCCGTACGGCCGAGGCCGAGAAACACGAGGACTTGACGATGACCGTGACCGAACCGTCCGCTCCCGCACGCCAGGTCGTGCCCGCCGAGGAGCGGTACGCCGCCGAACTGGCCTTCCTCGCCGCCCAGGACACCGGCCCCCGCCCGCCGGGCTGGGCGCTGACCCCGCGCGCGGTGGTGACCTTCGTGTGCGGCAGCGACGGCGAGCGGCTGGCCCTGCCGGGGCGGCGCGCCGGGCTGCCGTCGAAGCTGGTGATCGCGCCGAAGTTCGTCGGCGAACGCGCCCTGGTGGAGCGCTGCGTGGTGACCCTGGCCGGGGAGCGCGGGCTGCTGCTCACGGGTGAGCCGGGCACCGCCAAGTCGATGCTGTCCGAGCTGCTGTCGGCCGCCGTGTCCGGCACCAGCGCGCTCACCGTGCAGGGTACGGCGGGCACCACCGAGGACGCCTTCCGGTACGGCTGGAACTACGCGCTGCTGCTGGCGCAGGGCCCGACCCGGCAGGCCCTGGTCGACTCCCCCGTGCTGGCGGCGATGCGGGCGGGGCGGGTGGTGCGGGTCGAGGAGATCACCCGCTGTCTGCCCGAGGTGCAGGACGCGCTGGTGTCGATCCTGTCCGACCGGCGGGTGAGCGTGCCGGAGCTGACGGCGACGCAGGACTCGGTGGTGTCGGCGGCCCCCGGTTTCACCGTCATCGCCACCGCCAACCTGCGCGACCGGGGCGTCTCGGAGATGTCGGCGGCGCTCAAGCGGCGCTTCAACTTCGAGACGGTCGGCCCGATCTCGGACCCGGACGCGGAGGCCGCGCTGATCCGCCGGCAGGCCGTCGCCGCCGTGGAGCGGGCGGGGGCGGCGTTCGGGGTGGACGACAGCGTGCTCGACGCGCTCGTCACCGTCTTCCGGGACCTGCGCTCGGGGCGCAGCGCGGAGGGCTGGGACGTGGAGCGGCCGGGAACGGTCATGTCCACGGCGGAGGCGGTGCAGGTGGCGGCCTCGCTGGGGGTGGCGGCCGCGTACCTGCCGGGCGGTGACGTGCTGGACCTGCTGCCGGGGCACCTGCTGGGCGTGGTCCGCAAGGACGACCCGGCCGACCACGGGCGGTTGCTGGGCTACTGGGACGGCCCGGTGCGCCGCCGCGCCGAGGACGGCTCGGCGATGTGGCGCCGGCTCTGGGACCTGCGCGGGAGCCTGCGTTGAGGCCCGCCGAGGACCCGAGGGAGGCCGTGGAGGCCCTGGCCGCCTCGCGCACCCCGTACCTGCTGGGCGTACGGCACCACAGCCCGGCGCTGGCCGCGGTGGTGCCGGCGCTGCTGGACGCCGCGGACCCGGAGGTGGTCTGCGTGGAGCTGCCGTCCGACTTCCAGCCGTGGCTGCCCCACCTGGCCGACCCGGAGACGGTCGCCCCGGTGGCGCTGGCGGGCCTGGGGCCGGAGGGCCGGCTGGCCTTCTACCCCTTCGCGGACTTCTCCCCGGAACTGGCGGCGCTCCGCTGGGCGCGGGACCGCGGCGTGGAGGTGCTGTGCTGCGATCTCCCCCTCGCGGACACCGGCTGGTCCCCCACCATTCCGGCCGGGGCGACTCCGCCGGCGCCCGGATCCGGCGCGGGCCCCGCCGCCGGGTCCGGCTCCGGGCCGGGCACCGCCGTGGCCGGGCCCTCCGGCGCGCCCGGGGCTGAACACGACCCGGCGGAGGCGGACGAGCGGGCGCGCCGGGACGGCGATGGCCGCGCCGCCGGCCGGCGGTCGTACGCGGACGGGCTCACCGCCGCCGGGTCCGGGCGGGACGGGGACGACATGTGGGACCGGGCCGTGGAGGTCCTGGCCCCGGGCTGCTCCCCCGAGGCCGTGCGCCGCGCGGCCCTCGGCGTCGGATGGGCCCTGCGTACGGACGCGGGCCCCGTCCCGGGGACGGACCTGGCGCGGGAGGCGCACATGCGGCGCGTCCTGGCGGCGGCCTCTGCGGGCGGCCGCCGGGTGGCGGCGGTCATCGGCGCCTTCCACGCCCCGGCGCTCCTGGCGGGCGCCCCGGTTCCGGGACCGCGCGGTGGCGGGGCCGGACCCCGGGCCGGGTCCGGGACCGATGGCGGGCCGACGGGGCACCTCGAGACCGGCGCCGGATCGGCGTCCGGGACGCCGTCCGCGGCCGGTGGCGCTTCCACGGCTGCCGACGGGATCGAGGGCCGGGCCCCGGCCGGGTCGGACGTCCCGGTCGGGCCTCCGGTCGGCGGGCCGGGCACGCGGGTCGGAGAGGTCTCGCCGGGGTACGGCCGGACCCTGGCCGGGGCCCGGGGCGAGGGCGGGGTGGTGACCTCGTTCGTCGCGTACTCCTACGATCTGCTCGACTCCCGCTCCGGGTACCCCGCCGGGATCCGGGATCCGCTGTGGCAGCAGGCCGTCTTCGAGGCGGGCGGGGATCCGGCGCGGCTGCGGGAGGCGGCTGCGGCGGCACTCACCCGGCTGTGCCGGGAGCTGCGCCGGGCCGGGCACACCGCGGGGACCGGGGAGGCCGCCGAGACCCTGCGCCTCGCCTGTGACCTGGCGGTGCTGCGCGGGCTGCCGGCACCCGGCCGGGGCGAGCTCCTGGAGGCCGTCACGACGGTGCTCGGGCAGGGCGAACCCCTGGGCCGGGGACGGGCGCTGGCCTCCGCCCTGGAGGTGGTGTTCGTCGGCACGGGCCGGGGCCGGACCACCCCGCACGCCCCGCGTTCCGGGCTCGGCCCCTCCGTGGAGGAGGAGCTGGCCGGCCTGCGGCTGCCGTCCCCGCAGGACCCGGCCCCGCGCGAGGTCCGCCTCGACCCGCTGCGCTCCGAGCTGGACGGGCGCCGCGAGGTGCTGCTCCAGCGGCTGCTGGTGTGCGGGGCCTCGTACGGGGAGCCCGTGGGGGTGGCCGCCACCGGCGACGGGACCGCCCTGGGGAGCAAGTGGCGGCTGTCGTGGACCCCTTCGGTCCCGGCGCGCCTGGACCTCGCGGGGGTCCGCGGCGTCACCGCCGCCCAGGCGGCCGCCGGCACGCTGCGCGACATCGCGCGCCGCCAGGCCGCCGAGGGCGGTCCGACGGCCGCGCAGGTGCTGACCGGGCTGGCCGCGGCCGCGCGCTGCGACCTGCCCGAGCTGGTCGACGTACGTCTGGAGGAGGCGGCCGCCGTGCTGCCGGAGGCCGCCGGGGTGACGGAACTCCTGGAAGCCGTCGACCTGTTGGAGGGGCTGCGGCGCGGCCACCTGCCCGGCGCCTCCGCCGGGGCGCGGGCCGTCGCCGAGGCGCTGGGCGGCGATCTGCTGGACGCCGCCGTACGGTCGCTGCCCGGCCTCGCGGGCAGCGACGACCCCGCCGACGCGGCCGCCCTGGTGGCCCTGTCCGACCGGGCCGCGGCCCGCCGGCTGGGGCTTCGGATGGACGCCGCGCTCGCGGAACTGGCGGACGGGGGAAGCCCGTTGATGCGGGGCGCGGCGCTCGCCGTACGGGTGCTGCTGGACCTGGATCCGGCGGCCGGGCTCGGTGAGCGCGCCGCCGCCTGGGTGGACGGCGCCGCCACGGCCGACGGCCGGCGCGCGCTGGCCCGCCGGCTCGCCGGGCTGCTCACGGCCGCCGGACCGCTGCTGGAGACCTCCCCGGCGGCGCTGGTGCCGCTGCTGGACCGGGTGGACGGCCTGGCCGACGGGGCGTTCCTGGAGCGCCTTCCGGCGCTGCGCGCCGGGTTCGACACGCTGGCCCCGGCGGCGCGGGACCGGCTGCTGGACACGGTGACCGAACGCCTCGGCGACCGCCTCGACCTCACCCTCGACGCCCCGCCGGCCCTCCTCGCCCTCTGGGCCGCCGCCGACGCGGCGGGCCTGGGCGCCCTGAAGGAACTCCCACTGCCGACGCCTCCGGCGGATGCCACGGCCGAACCCGCGCGGCCGGGACCGCCTGCGGGCCCGCAGGCCGACGCGGCGGCGCCCGCGCTTCGGGCGCCGGAGACGGGGACGACCGCCGCGACGGGGGCCGTCGTCGAGGCGGTGGAGACCGGCGGCGGGCGGCGGCTGGCGGCCGCCGACCGGTGGCGGCTGCTGCTGGGGCGGCAGCGCGACCGGCTTCCGGCCGGGGCGCACCGGTACGCCCGCGCGCTCGACGAGCTGTACGGCGCCGGGCGCGGGGAGGGCTCCGGGGACGTGGGCCGGTCCGGTTCCGGCGGCGGGGACGGGCCCTCGTTCCCGACGGCCCGCGAGTGGTCGCGGGAGCTGGAGTCGCTGTTCGGCGCCGACGTACGCGAGGAGGTGCTCGCGGACGCCGCGGGCGCGGGCCGTACCGACGTACTGGCCCAGCTCGACCCGGCCTCCGTCCGCCCCTCCGTGGAACTGCTGACCTCCGTGCTGTCGCTGGCCGGCGGCATGCCCGAGCAGCAGCTCGCCCGGCTGCGGCCGCTGGTGAAGCGGCTGGTCGACGAGCTGACGGCGCAGCTGGCCAACCGGATGCGGCCGGCCCTGTCGGGCCTGTCCACGCCGCGTCCGACCCGCCGCCCCGGCGGCCGGCTCGACCTGGCGCGCACCCTGCGGGCCAATCTGGCGCACACCCGGCGCCTCGACGACGGCCGGGTGGTGGTGGTCCCGGAGCGCCCGGTCTTCCGCACCCGCGCGTCTCGCGAGGCGGACTGGCGGCTGATCCTGGTGGTCGACGTCTCCGGCTCCATGGAGGCCTCGGTGGTCTGGTCGGCGCTCACGGCGGCCGTGCTGGGCGGGGTCCCGACCCTGTCCACGCACTTCCTCGCCTTCTCCACCCAGGTCGCGGACCTCACGGGCCGGGTCGCCGACCCCCTCTCGCTGCTGCTGGAGGTCCGCGTCGGCGGCGGTACGCACATCGCGGCGGGCCTCGCGCACGCCCGGACCCTGATCACGGTGCCGAGCCGCACGCTCGTCGTCGTGGTCAGCGACTTCGAGGAGGGCGGCCCGGTCGGCGGCCTGCTCGCGGAGGTCCGCGCGCTGGCCGCGTCCGGCGCCCACCTGCTGGGCTGCGCCGCCCTCGACGACTCCGGCACGCCCCGGTACTCGGTCCCGGTGGCGCGGCAGCTCGTCGCGGCCGGGATGCCGGTGGCCGCGCTCAGCCCTCTCGCCCTCGCCCGCTGGGTGGGCGACCGACTCCGTGGGGAGCCCTCATGACCAGCCCGCTGTTGCCGCCCGTCGCCGCCGAGGTGACGGCGGAGGCCGTGGAGGACCTGAGCGCCCGGCTGCGCAAGAAGCTCGACGCCGCCGTGGAGGGCTGCGGGGAGCGCGCGGAGGCCGGGGAGGACCGGAGCGTCACCATCCGGTTCGGTGAGGACGCGGTGGTCACGCTGCGTCCGGGGCCGTCGGGAGTGGTCGCGGAGGCGGCGCAGGCCGTCTGCACCTGCCTCCTGGCACCGCGCTGCCTGCACCGCGCGGCGGCCCTGACGGCGGCCCCGGTGGCGGAGGCGCGGCCCTGGCCGGGCGGGGTGGAGGACGGGGGTCCGGCCGCCG
>NZ_JBFBGN010000231.1:0-5532 GCF_040684675.1 Streptomyces sp. NPDC089915
GCGGGCTGGATTCATCCAGCCCCGCCGGCGTTTGAGGCGCGGGGGTCCGGGGGCGGAGCCCCCGGGAAGGGCCCCGCGCAGCGATGTGGGGGATTAGTAGGCCCATCCGCTGATCCGATCGGGCGATCTATGGGCCCCGCTCCACACGGCCCGTCGCTCTGCGTGAACTACGCTCAGCAACCCGAAGGCAGGGAGAGGAGCGGATCCGTGGCGGATTTCGTCGGGCGGCGGCGTGAGCTGAAGGAGCTGCGCGAGGACATCGCGCGGACCGGGCTCGACACCCTCTCGGGCCGCAAGGCCAAGGCGCCCCGCGCGCGGGTGCTGCTCGTCGCCGGGCGCCCCGGCTCCGGCCGGACCGCCCTCGCCGAGGCCTTCGTGCGCGAGGTGGCCGACCAGTACCCCGACGGGCTGGTCCGGGTCCGCCTCACCGCCCCCGGCGGCGAGCCGCTGGAGACCGCGCGGGCCGTCCGCACCCTGCTGGAGGGCCTCGGGGAGCGCACCCCGCCCGGCGCCTGCGAGGACGACCTCAGCGCCGCCCTGCGCGAGACCCTCGCCGGGCGGCGGGCGATCCTGCTCCTCGACGACGCCGCAGACCCCCAGCAGGTCGACGCCCTGCTCCCCGACACCCCCGAGTGCCTGGTCGTCGTCACCGCCGAGGGCCCGCTCACCGGCATCCCCGACGTCCGCCCCTGCACCCTCGGCGGGCTCGACACCGGCTCCGCCGTCGCCCTGCTCGCCCGGACCATCGGGGACACCCGGATCGCCGTCGACCCGCGCGCCGCCGAGGACCTCACCGAGGAGTGCGGGGCCCTGCCCGCCGTGATCGCCCTGGCCGGGGGCTGGCTCGCCGCCCACCCCAAGGCCGCCGTCGCCGACCTGGCCAAGCAGCTCCACGAGATGCCCGCCGGCACCTCCGGCCCGCTCGGCCGCGCCTTCCGGATCGTCTACGAGTCCCTCCCGCAGCCCGCCCAGCGCACCCTGCGGCTGCTCCCGCTCGCCCCCGCCGGAATCCTCGACTCGCACACCGCCTCCGCCCTCGCCGGCTGCTCGGTGGCCGCCGCGCAGTCCACCCTGGAGGACTTCGCCCGGCTGGGCCTCGTACGGCACGACCGGGACGGGCTCTTCCTGCTCCCCGGCTGTCTCGCGCCCTTCCTCCAGTCCCTGCTGGAGGCCAAGGAGCGGCCCGCCGAGGTGCAGCTGGCCCGGGCCCGGATGCTGGAGCGGACCGTCCGCCTGCTGACCTCCTGCCGGGCCATGGCCGAGCTGTCCGAGGAGGAGGCGGCCGAGGCCCGTGAGGCCCTGGACGGGCTCCCGCGCGCCCTCCGCTTCCCCGACCGGCGGGCCGCCGCCACCTGGCTGGACACCCGGCTGGCCGCGCTGACCGCCTCCGCCGACCTGGCCGTGGCCGACGGCGGCCTGGACACCCTGGCCCGCCGGCTGGTCTCCGCGCTGGTCAGAGCCCTGGCCGCGCACCGGGGCACCGAGGCCGCCGCCCCCGAGCTGTACGGGCTGCACCGGCTCGTCCTGGGCGTGGCCGAGCGCCGCCACCTGCACCGGGAGCAGGCCGCGGCGCTGCTGAACCTGGCCGACCTGGACGCCGCGACCGGCCGTACCCCCGAGGCGCTGGAGCGCTACCGGGCCGCGCTGGCCGCCGGAAAGGCCGCGAAGGACCCGTACGCGACCGGCCGCGCGATGGAATCCGTAGGCGGCGCGTACCAGGAGCTGGCGGACTGGCCGAGGGCCTCCGACTGGTTCGGCCGCGCCCTGGCCCACGCCCTCGCCCGGGGGGAGCGGCCGGACGAGGCCCGCCTGTACGGACGGCTCGGCAACGTGCACACCTACGCGGGCCGCTACGGGGAGGCGCTGCGCAGCTGGCGCGCCGCCGCCGCGGGGTACCGCCGGCTGGCCGATGTCCCGGGCCAGGCAAAGGCGTTGAGCGAGATGGCGCGCATTCAGGAATACGCCGGCCGGCCCGAGGAATCGCTGCACACCTGCCGCGAGGCGATCGAGCTCGCGCGGCGTGCCGGGGACGTCCGCCTGCAGGCCGCCCTCCAGGTCCGGCTGGCCGACACGCTGGACCGGCTGGGCGACCCGGCGGCCGCCCGACTGCACCGGTCCGCAGCCGATAGATTGCTGGGAGATGACCCCGCAGCCTGCGAAATCCGCAGTAGCTCCGACTGAAATTATTGGTTTGCAAGGCTAGACAGCGCCTCATCCTTCATTAGACTGGCTTCACCACGTCATCCTGTGGTGCATCCCGTTGCGCGTTCTTGTGGGCGGGTATGTATGGAAGTGCCCCGTAACATCCCCTGAGTCAAGGACCGTGATCGACGATGAAGGTCGGCATCCCCCGCGAGGTCAAGAACAACGAGTTCCGGGTCGCCATCACGCCCGCCGGTGTGCATGAGCTGGTCCGCAACGGCCACCAGGTCTTCATCGAGCAGAACGCCGGTGTGGGCTCCTCGATCACGGACGCTGAGTACGTCTCCGCCGGCGCCGAGATCCTCGGCACCGCCGACGAGGTCTGGGCGACCGCCGACCTGCTGCTGAAGGTCAAGGAGCCGATCGCGGAGGAGTACCACCGCCTCCGCAAGGACCAGACCCTCTTCACCTACCTGCACCTGGCGGCCTCCCGCGAGTGCACGGACGCCCTGCTGGAGTCCGGCACCACCGCCATCGCGTACGAGACGGTCGAGCTCGCCAACCGCGCGCTGCCGCTGCTCGCCCCGATGTCCGAGGTCGCGGGCCGTCTGGCCCCGCAGGTCGGCGCCTACCACCTGATGCGCTCGGCCGGCGGCCGCGGCGTCCTCCCGGGCGGCGTCCCCGGCACCCACGCCGGCGAGTGCGTCGTCATCGGCGGCGGCGTCTCCGGCTGGAACGCCGTGCAGATCGCCATCGGCATGGGCTTCCACGTGACCCTGCTCGACCGCGACATCAACAAGCTCCGCGAGGCCGACAAGATCTTCGGCACCAAGGTGAAGACGATCGTCTCCAACGCCTACGAGCTGGAGAAGGCCGTCATCGAGGCCGACCTCGTCGTCGGTGCCGTACTGATCCCGGGTGCGAAGGCCCCGAAGCTGGTCACCAACGAGCTCGTCGCCAAGATGAAGCCCGGAAGTGTCCTTGTCGACATTGCCATCGACCAGGGCGGCTGCTTCGAGGACTCCCGTCCGACCACCCACGCCGAGCCGACCTTCCAGGTCCACAACTCGGTCTTCTACTGCGTCGCCAACATGCCGGGCGCGGTGCCGAACACCTCCACCTACGCGCTGACCAACGCGACCCTGCCCTACATCGTGCAGCTCGCGAACCTCGGCTGGGTCGAGGCGCTCCGCCGTGACGCGGCGCTCGGCCTGGGCCTCAACACCCATGACGGCAAGGTCGTTTACGGCCCCGTCGCCGAGGCGCACAACCTCGAGTCCGTCGAGCTCAGCACGCTGCTCGGCTGAACCGTCAACGACTGACGTCAATCTCACGTCTCCGGCCGGACCTTGCCCGCAAGGTCCGGCCGGAGGTGTTTGCGGGGTACCCGCGCAGGCCGTTCAACTCGCCTCGAACGTAACCCTTTAACCCTTTCGCACACCCGCGAAACTTCACAGCGACAGCCCGTACGCCCTTGACAGAGTGGTGTTCGGTTGCCGACACATCGTGCCGGGTCCGGCGGATTGTGTTGCCGCTGGGCGGTGACACGCCATAGAGTCGCCAACCGTCGGCATGGTGCAACGCTGACCTATCGATAAGTGTCCTGGTCACGTCCGAGGAGGTAAGACGACTTGTGAATGAGTCGACATTTGCTCCTGGAGGCGGTCGAGCAGGGACGCCCGAACGGACCCAGAGTTCCGCCGGGCTCGAAGCTGTCGGCTCCGTCGCGGTCCGCACCTTCGCAAACCACCAGCACATGACGACGCCCCAAAAGAGCATGGACGGCCTAGACGTGAACTCCACGGCCGGCGACCACAGCGGCGATGCGCCCATTGGTTTCGCCGACTACGACCAGGTGCCCGAAGGGCACTTCTACGACCCCGACGCGGAGTACGAGCCCGACCCCGAGTACGCGGCCACCCTCGCGCCCGACGCTGCCCGCCAGCGCCGCGAGCGCATCGGCCCGACCGGGCGTCCGCTGCCGTACTTCCCGATCCCGGGTCCGCTGACCGAGCACGGTCCCGCGAAGATCATCGCGATGTGCAACCAGAAGGGCGGCGTCGGCAAGACCACGTCGACCATCAACCTGGGCGCCGCGCTCGCCGAGTACGGGCGCCGCGTGCTGCTCGTCGACTTCGACCCGCAGGGCGCGCTGTCCGTGGGCCTCGGCGTGAACCCGATGGAACTCGACCTGACGGTCTACAACCTGCTCATGGAGCGGGGCATGTCGGCCGACGAGGTGCTGCTCAAGACGGCGGTCCCCAACATGGACCTGCTGCCGAGCAACATCGACCTGTCCGCCGCCGAAGTGCAGTTGGTCAGCGAGGTCGCGCGCGAGTCGACGCTCCAGCGGGCGCTCAAGCCGCTGATGAACGACTACGACTACATCGTGATCGACTGTCAGCCCTCGCTGGGCCTCCTGACGGTCAACGCCCTGACGGCGGCTCACAAGGTCATCGTCCCGCTGGAATGCGAGTTCTTCGCACTGCGCGGAGTGGCGCTGCTGACCGAGACCATCGAGAAGGTCCAGGAGCGGCTCAACCCGGAGCTGGAGCTCGACGGCATCCTCGCCACGATGTACGACTCCCGCACGGTGCACAGCCGCGAGGTGCTGGCGCGCGTCGTCGAGGCGTTCGACGACCACGTCTACCACACGGTCATCGGCCGGACGGTGCGCTTCCCGGAGACCACGGTCGCCGGCGAGCCGATCACCACGTACGCCTCCAACTCCGTCGGCGCCGCCGCCTACCGCCAGCTGGCCAGGGAGGTGCTCGCCCGGTGTCCCGCCGAGTGAGTCTGCCCGGCGCGGACGAACTGTTCCGCACGACCGGGGGGACCGCCCTCCAGTCGTCCTCGCCGAGGCGGGGCGCCGACGAGGCGTCGCCCGCGGCGGGCGCGGAGCACGCGGCGGCCGCACCGGCGGACGGCACGGCGAGGACCACCGGCGACGGCCCGGCGGTGGGCGCGCAGCGCAGGCCGCAGGAAGGTTCTGCCAGCGCCGGACCCCGGCAGGGCAAGGGCCAGGGCCGGGGCGCGAACCGGCGGCCGAGCGGGCGCGAGCGGCACGACGAGAAGATCACGGTCTACGTCTCCGCCGAGGAGCTCATGGACCTGGAGCACGCCCGGCTGGTGCTCCGCGGGGAGCACGGGCTCGCGGTCGACCGGGGGCGGATCGTGCGCGAGGCGGTCGCGGTCGTCCTGGCGGACCTGGAGTCGCGCGGCGACGCCAGCATCCTGGTCCGCCGCCTCCGAGGCCGCTAGCCGCCGCCCGGCCCCGCTGCGCTCGAACGCCGCGCGGGCTGTTTATAGCCCCGCCGGCGTTTGAGGCGCGGGGGTCTGGGGGCGGAGCCCCCAGGAGGCCCCGCGCAGCGGCACCCCCGGCCCGTGGTG
>NZ_JBFBGN010000232.1:0-5521 GCF_040684675.1 Streptomyces sp. NPDC089915
CGGCCGCCTGGCCCGCGTCCCGGCCCGCTGTCGCGCCCGCCGCCTCGCCCCCGGGGCCCTGCGGCTTCGGGCTGTCCGGATCGCGAGGGGTCCAGCCCGGGGGTGGTGACTGGTCGCTCATCTCCGGGGCTCCTCGTGACCGTGTGAAATATCCACATCCGTACCTCATGGTGTCTACCCGATGGCCGCTGATTCCGCTCCGGACGGGCATAAAACGGTCGCGTGGCTCGCCCCTCCGCACTAAGCTCGCGCGCTTTGGCCGACGTAGGAACGACGTGGGAAACGGAGGGATACGGTGCGTCTCTATCTGGCCGTCGCGGCGGGCGGGTTCCGGCGCTACGCGACCTACGGGACGGCGACCGCGGCCGGGGTGTTCACCAACACCGTCTTCGGCTTCATCGTCGCGTACACGTACATCGCCCTGTGGGGCGAGCGCCCACGGCTCGGCGGCTACGACCAGGCCCAGGCGCTCACCTTCGTCTGGGTCAGCCAGTCCCTGCTGGCGGCCGGCTCGCTGATCGGCGGCGGCTTCCAGGAGGAGCTCCAGGAACGCATCCGTACGGGTGACATCGCCGTCGACCTCTACCGCCCCGCCGACCTCCAGGCCTGGTGGCTCGCCGCCG
Organism: Streptomyces sp. NPDC089915; assembly: GCF_040684675.1. Taxonomy (NCBI): domain Bacteria; kingdom Bacillati; phylum Actinomycetota; class Actinomycetes; order Kitasatosporales; family Streptomycetaceae; genus Streptomyces; species Streptomyces sp. NPDC089915. The sequence goes on from NZ_JBFBGN010000232.1 coordinate 624, forward strand.
ACCTCGGCCGGGCCGGCTTCCAGCTGCTGGGGCGCGGAGTGCTGCCGCTGGCGGCGGGGGCCTGCGCCTTCACCCTCGCGCTGCCCGCCGATCCGCTGCGCTGGCTGCTGTTCCTGCTGTCGGTGGCCCTCGGGCTGGTCGTCGGGTTCGGGGTGCGGTACCTGCTAGGGCTGGCCGCGTTCTGGCTGCTGGACGGTGCCGGGGTCAACATGATGGCCACCGTCGTGACGATCTTCTGCTCCGGGATGCTGCTCCCGCTGACCGTCTTCCCCGGCGGCTTCGGCGAGGTGGTGCGGCTGCTGCCGTGGGCGGCGATGCTCCAGGTCCCCCTCGACGTCCTGCTAGGCACCCACACCGGGTCCGGGGGAGCCGTGCGGGCGCTGGGCTTCCAGGCCCTGTGGGCGCTGGCCCTGCTGGGCGCGGGCCGGCTGGCGCAGTCGGCGGCGACCCGGAAGGTGGTGGTCCAGGGTGGCTGAGACGACGGCGACCCGCGCGGGGGCGGAGCGGTCCGGGCGGGCGTACGCGCCGGTGCCGGGGCGCGGCGGCCGGCTCGGCGAGGGGCTGCGGGGCTACGGGCTGATCGCCGGGATGTGGATCCGCTCGACGATGGCGTACCGGATGTCGTTCCTGCTGGCCACCGTCGGGAACGCGGCGATCACGGCGCTCGACTTCGTGGCGATCGCGATCATGTTCTCCCACGTGACGGCGCTCGGCGGTTTCACCCTGCCCGAGATCGCCCTCCTCTACGGGTCCTGTTCGGCCTCCCTGGGCCTGGCGGACCTGCTGCTCGGCAACACCGACCGGGTCGGCACCCGGATCCGCGACGGCTCCCTCGACACCATGCTGGTGCGGCCCGTCCCGCTGCTGGCGCAGGTCGCCGCGGACCGGTTCGCGCTGCGGCGGCTGGGGCGGATCGCGCAGGGGCTGGGGGTGCTGGGCTGGGCGCTCTCGGTGCTGGACGTGCAGTGGACGCCGGGGAGGGTGCTGCTGGTGCCCGTCATGGTGGTGGCCGGGGCGGGGATCTTCGGCGCGGTGCTGGTGGCCGGCGCGGCCTTCCAGTTCGTCGCCGGGGACGCGGCGGAGGTGCAGAACTCCTTCACGTACGGGGGCTGCACCATGCTCCAGTACCCGCCGACGGTGTTCGCGAAGGACCTGCTGCGCGGGGTGACCTTCATCGTCCCGCTGGCCTTCGTCAACTGGCTGCCCGCGCTGTACGTGCTGGGGCGGCCCGATCCGCTGGGGCTGCCGGGGTGGGTCGCGTACCTGAGCCCGCTGGTCGCCTTCGCGGTGTTCCTGCCCGCGTCGCTGGCGTGGCGCGCGGGGGTCCGTTCGTACCGGAGTACGGGGAGTTAGTCGTGTCCGATGCCCTCATCACACTTGAGGCGGTCGAGAAGGTATTCGAGACGAAGCGCCGGACGGGGCTGATGCGCCGGGAGAAACGGCAGGTCAGGGCGGTGGACGGGATCAGCTTCGAGATCGCACGGGGCGAGGTCGTCGGCTACATCGGGCCCAACGGCGCCGGGAAGTCCACCACGATCAAGATGCTGACCGGGATCCTCACCCCCAGCGGCGGCCGGCTGCGCGTGGCCGGCATCGACCCGTCGCGGGAGCGGATGCGGCTCGCGCACCGGATCGGGGTGGTGTTCGGGCAGCGTACGACCCTGTGGTGGGACCTGCCGCTGAAGGACTCGTACGGGCTGATGCGCCGGATGTACCGGATCCCGGCGGACCGCTTCCGGGAGAACCTGGACCGCTGCGTGGACCGCCTGGACCTGGCCGCGCTGCTCGACGTGCCGGTACGGCAGCTCTCGCTGGGCCAGCGGATGCGCGGGGACATCGCGGCGGCGCTGCTGCACGACCCGGAGGTGCTGTACCTGGACGAGCCGACGATCGGGCTGGACGTGGTCAGCAAGGCGCGGGTGCGGGGTTTCCTGCGGCAGTTGAACGAGGAGCTCGGGACGACGGTGCTGCTCACCACGCACGACCTCCAGGACATCGAGCAGCTGTGCGAGCGGGTGATGGTGATCGACCACGGCCGGCTGATGTACGACGGGGCGCTGGGCGGGCTGCACGCGATGGGGGAGGGCGGCGAGCGGACGCTGGTGGTGGACCTGGAGCGGGAGCTCGCGCCGCTGGAGGTCGAGGGGGCGCGGGTGGTGCGGGTGGAGGGGCCGCGGCAGTGGCTGGCCTTCCCGGCCCGTGACTCGGCGGCGCCGCTGGTCGCGGCGGTGGCGGCGCGGTACCCGCTGCTGGACCTGTCGGTGCGGGAGCCGGACATCGAGGACGTGATCGCGCGGATGTACGCGGGGCGGGGGTAGGGGCGGGACCTGCATGGGGCGGCCGGGGGCCGGGGGTCGGGGCCGGGGGTCGGTACCGGGGGTCGCTGTAAGGGGGAAATCAGGGGCGGTTCCGGGGTGGAGACCGGGGTCGGGGCCGTTCAGCCGGGCGCCTTCTCTGCATAGTCTGACCCGTATGAGTGACGAGCGCCCGGAGAAGGCGACGCCGGAGAAGACATCCCTGGAGAAGCCGTCCCTGGAGAAGGCGCCGGTCCCGTCGGCGGAGGCGGCACCGGCACCTGCACCGGCCCCTGCCCCTGCCCCCTCCGCCCCGGCCCCGGGCCTCGCCATGAGGGCGTCGGACGCCGACCGGGAGCGGGTGGTCGACCGGCTGCGGGACGCCGTCGCCGAGGGCCGGCTCGACATGGAGGAGTTCGAGGAGCGGCTGGAGGCGGCGTACAAGTCCCGTACGTACGCGGAACTCGAACCCCTGACCCGTGACCTCCCGGCCCCCGACGCCGCTCCGGCTCCGCTCGCCCAGGCCCCCGCGGCCGGCTCCTGGCAGTCCCGGATCGGCGGCACGGCGGCCTCGTCGTCGGCCGTCGCGATCATGTCGGGGTTCCAGCGCAAGGGGCACTGGACGGTCCCGGCCCAGTTCAACGCGGTGGCCTTCTGGGGCGGCGGTGAGCTCGACCTGCGCGAGGCGGACTTCGCGGCGCGCGAGGTCGTGATCACCTGCGTCGCCATCATGGGCGGCATCGAGATCACGGTCCCGCCGGGCGTCGAGGTCGACGTGCGCGGCATCGGCGTCATGGGCGGGTTCGACCAGGGCCGGTCGCTGGAGAACCGTCCGGAACCGGGCGCCCCGAGGGTGATCGTGAACGGCCTGGCCTTCTGGGGCGGGGTGGCGGTCAAGGTCAAGGAGCCGAAGCGGCCGAAGGGCGACAAGAAGCTGGGCGGCGGCGAGTTCCGCAAGGAACTCTGAACAAGCTCGGCGGGACCCCGGTCGGCACCCGGTCGGCGGCGCGCCGGGAACTCCCGGACCCTCCCGGGAGTCGGATGCTATGCAGACGAAACCGGCCACCGGGGGAAGGCAGGAGCACCACGTGAAGGAACCGGGAACGGCGGGCCCGCCCGCCCGCGGCGCGTTCGTCTTCAACGAGGCGGACGAGGAGCGCAGACGCGGCGTCCGCCGGATGAAGGCCACCGCGACGGGACTGCTGATCGTCGTCGCCGTGATCTACGTCCTGGCCAAATGCGCCCAGCAGGCCTGGGGCGCGGGCGGCTGGGCCGGGTACGTCGCGGCCGCGGCGGAGGCCGGAATGGTCGGCGCGCTCGCGGACTGGTTCGCGGTGACGGCCCTCTTCCGCCGGCCCCTGGGCCTGCCGATCCCGCACACGGCGATCATCCCCACCAAGAAGGACCAGTTGGGGGTCTCGCTGGGCGAGTTCGTCGGCGAGAACTTCCTCTCCGCCGACGTCGTACGCGCCCGGCTGCACGCCCTGGGCATCGGCGGCCGGCTCGGCGCCTGGCTGGCCGAGCCCGAGCACGCCGACCGGGTCACGGCGGAACTGTCCACCGCGCTGCGCGGGGCCCTGACGGTCCTGCGCGACTCCGACGTCCAGGCCGTGGTGGGCGAGGCCATCACCCGGCGGGCGGAGGCGGCGGAGATCGCGCCGGGCATCGGCAAGACCCTGGAGCGCGTCGTCGCCGACGGCGGCCACCGCCGCGCGGTCGACCTGATCTGCGCCAAGGCCCACGACTGGCTGGTCACCCACGGGGACTCGGTCATGGACGCGGTCCAGGGCGGCGCCCCGGGCTGGACCCCGCGCTTCGTCGACCGCAAGATCGGCGATCGGGTGTACAAGGAGCTGCTGCGGTTCGTCACGGAGATGCGCGACATGCCGGGCCACCCGGCGCGCGGGGCGGTGGACCGCTTCCTGACGGACTTCGCGGCGGACCTCCAGTCGGACACGGAGACCCGGGCGCGGGTGGAGCGGCTGAAGTCCGAGATCCTGGCGCGGGGCGAGGTGCAGGACGTGATCGCCTCGGCCTGGACGGCGGTCCGCTCGATGATCATCTCGGCGGCCGAGGACGAACGCAGCGAACTGCGGCTGCGCGTCCGCTCGTCCCTGATGTCCCTGGGCGCCCGCCTGGCGACGGACGGCCGCCTGCAGTCGAAGGTGGAGGGCTGGATCGAGGGCGCGCTGGTCTACGTCGTCACCACGTACCGCAGGGAGATCACCTCCCTGATCACGGACACGGTGGCCGCCTGGGACGCGGAACACACCTCCCGCAAGATCGAGGCCCACATCGGCCGCGACCTCCAGTTCATCCGCATCAACGGCACGGTGGTGGGCGCCTTGGCGGGCCTCCTGATCTACACGGTGTCCCACTCCCTGGGCGGCTGACCCGGGCCCGGTCCCGACGACCCCGCCCGGGACGCAGCCCCGACGGCCCCCCGCACGCGGGGGAACCGGCTGGACGCCACCGACCCGCCCCCACCCACCCGGGGTGGGCGGTGGGCGCGCGGCTCCTGCCCGTAGGGGGTGGGCGGTGGGCGCGCGGCTCCTGCCCGTAGGGGGTGGGCGGTGGGCGCGCGGCTCCTGCCCGTAGGGGGTG
>NZ_JBFBGN010000233.1:0-5519 GCF_040684675.1 Streptomyces sp. NPDC089915
GCGGCTGTCCCCCGGAACCGGGTCCGGTCGGCTGCGGCTGCGGCTGCGGCTGCGGCTGCGGCTGCGGCTGCGGCTGCGAGGAAGGCGTCCTCCAGACTGCTGCGCCGCGTACGCAACTCCATTACCACCAGCCGGTGTCGTGCGGCGACCGCGCCAACGCACTCGGCGTCGACACCGGTCACGATCAGGCCGTCCGACGCGTCCGCCCACGCCTGCGCGCCCTCCTGACGCAGCAGGGCGGCCAGTTCATCCGACCGATCGGTGCGCACGACCACCTCGGAGCGGGTGTGGGCGGCGACGAACTCCTCGGCCGGCTGCGCGGCGATCAGCCGGCCCCGCCCGATCACCACCAGGTCCCCTGCCAGCGTGACCATCTCCGACAGCAGGTGTGAGGAGACGAGCACGACCCGCCCCTCCTCGGCGAGCCCGACGAGCAAGCGGCGCATCCAGCGCACGCCTTCCGGATCGAGACAGTCGGCCGGTTCGTCCAGGATCAGGTACTCCGGATCCCCCAGGAGCGCCGTGGCCAGCCCCAGCCGTTGCCGCATGCCCGGGCTGAGACGGCCGGTCCGGCAGTGGCGTACGCCGTCGAGGCCCACCAGGGACAGCACGTCCCGTACCCGCCGATCCGGCAGGCCCATGCCGGCGGCGACCATCCGCAGGTGGTGGTGGGTACTGCGGGCCGGGTGCACGGCACCCGGGTCCGTCAGCGAGCCGACCGTCCCGGCCGGGCATCCGAGCTGCGCGTACCGCACACCGTCGAAGGTGGTGCTGCCCTCCCCCGTGTCCAGCCCGAGCATCAGACGCATCGTGGTCGACTTGCCGGCGCCGTTCGGGCCGAGGAGGCCCGTGACCACCCCCGGCCGCACCGTGAACGAGAGGCCGTCCACGGCAAGCCTGTCGCCGTACCTCTTCCGCAACCCCTGCACCCGAAGCATGCCCTTCCCTTCCACCGGCTCGCCCCATTGGACGAACAGCCTCCACACTCCGCGGAAAGCCGGGGGCGGGGCATCGGACGACCGGGCAGGCCCGGTACGACTTTCGGGTGACGGCAACGAGCTGAAAGACGAACGTGAACGGGGACGTCGCCGGGTGACGATACGGCGACCGAACGCAATGGCCCGGCTCAACGCCCGGCGAGGAGGCCGATGAACGCGCTCCTCGGCAGCCTCGCCCGGTTCGCAGTCGGACGCCACGGCACGAAACAAGAAGACAAGGAGTCACCCCCATGCGTCATCGTCTTGCCGCCATCACGCTGACCGCCGCCCTGACCGGCGGCGCCCTGCTCGCGGCAGCACCCGCACAGGCCGCCCCCACCCGGCAGGCCGGCCCCACCGCCGCAGTCGCCGCGACCCCCCGCCACGACATACCCGCGCTCCTCCACCACTTGGAGTTCCTGTACGACAAGGCCGTACGCCTGGAACAGCTCGGGATGCACGCGGACGCCGAACGCACCCGCTCCGAAGCCAGGCTACTGAAGGCGCTGATCGACAACATCATCAAGTCGGGCGGCTGACCCGGCCGACCCCCGGCGGGCACCACACACGGGAGCCCGCCGGGCCCATCCGGACTGCCCGGGCGTGAAAGCGGGCTGCTCATCCTTCGGCTCCGGCCTGGGGAGCGGCTGATCTCCACCGTGGACCGGGCCAGGAACCATAGGTGCCGTACGGGCGTCTCTGCCGCCGCAAGTGGAGAGCACCGTCCGGCACCAACGACCTGGGGGGGCACCCGCGATGGCCCGAAGGACCCGAGGAACCTGGAAGACCTGGAGATCGTGGAGAGCGGTGACCACCGCTCTCGTCATGCTGATCTGCCTGACCGCCGCCGGGGCGTCAGCCGCCACCGCCGACCCGGGCGGACCGTTCGCGCCCAACGTGGACCAGCACTGCGCCATACAGAACAGTGGCAGCGGTCCCATGACGACCTCAATACCCGTCGACCGGATCACCCTCAACCTCGAGACCGTCGGCTACCCCCCGACCGACTCCACCATCACCGCCTCCTACACCATCAGCGGCAGCACCAGGACCGGCACCGCCAACGGCACGTTCGACACCGCCAGGAAGAACGCCACGTTCAACTTCTCGGTGTCCAACCCGCCGCCGGGCGCGACGCTGACCGTCACCTACCAGGTGTGGGTGCACGGCGTCTACTACAGCAACTTCGTGAGCGTTCCGCTGGCTCCCTGCACCTGGGACAATCCCGCCTACGTCGACGCTTCGACGTGGAACGACTACGTGACCGTGACCGGCGTCTCCCAGCGCTGCGAGACCGTCGACATCGGCGTCGGCGGCAGGCACGCCTACGTCCGCGAGGACGTCGTGACGGTGAACGTCGCACACGGTCCGTCCTACGGGCCCTCGCCGTACGCGGGCCGGTCGGTCTGGGCCGACTACTGGATCGTCGGTCAGAAGGCCTACACCTCGGGGGCGTCCGGCGTGTTCAACACGGACGGCAAGGCCACGCTGTCGTTCGCGATCCTCACTCCGACCACCGGCGCCGAACTCGACGTGCTGGCAAGCGGCCAAGCGGGCTCGCGAACCTTCCCCGGGCACTCCTGGACCACCATCGCCTGCTGACCCGGCAGGCCCGTGATGAGTCCGACTTCCTCGCATGCGCCGGGCCCATGGATGGCGGGCACACCCGTGACCGTGCCGCCGCCGAGGCAGGGCGGCTTTGAGGACGGGGGCGAGTTCCTTCGGCAGGGCCGGGCCGGTGTAGTCGAGGTAGGGCGGGGCGTCCTTGAAGGTCGTGTAGCCGAACTCAAGGCTGATGGCTGGACTGGTCGGATCGCGGCTGGCGGAAATGATCACAAGAACGTCCGTCAGGACTCCGTCGTGGCGCCCGGGCAACGGATCGGCCCGACGCGTGCAGTGCCAACCGCCGCGCAGAGCCGGCCCGGTCGCGGCAGGTGATCCGGACCTCAGGGTGATCCCGCAGCCAGGACTCGGAGGTGGCCTCGGCCCGGTCGCCCCGCCCATCACGCCTGATATCCGCCCAACCATCCCCAAAATAGCGACAGGGCAGGGCACAGGAGTCGAGCCAGAACCCGAGAGATGGCGTCGGCGAATGGACCAGCGTGGCCCGGACCGCCGGCTCGGGTGCCAGGGGGACGTGCCGGTGCCCCGGAATGACCTTCGCCGCCTGCCGTCTAACCTCTCCTCCTGGGGGTGTGATTATGGGAAAGACGATCTTGGCTGAGTCCATCAGGTACTCCGCCGTGTGCCAGGAATGCGGCGCCCAGGCGGAGTGGTGCGGTGTACAGGCGCTGGTGGGCGAGGCACTGCGGTGGGATGTCGACGCGACGTGTCCGGCCTGCGGGTTTGCCGTGGCCGTGTGTGGCGGTGACCTGCTGGCGGAGCTGCGCGGCAGACTGCTCTCCGAGCACGGGCGGGCAAGGTTGCGGGTGGCCCCACCGGCGAAGAACGCCGCCATCATGCGGGTTCTGCGGGCGGAACTCGGCATCGGACTGGACGGCGTCCGGGCCGTTCTGGATCAGGTCTTGACCGGGCGGTACTCAGGGACCCTGCCTGAGATGGAGCTCCTGGCGCGGAAGCTGCGTGCATCAGGCATCGAAGCCGTCGCCTCACGGACGGCGGATTGAGTGCACCTGCCGGGCGCAACGACCGGGTTCGGCGAGGGCGAGCCCGAGCCGAGGAGGTGGCCTGGGCCGGCTGGCGTCGGCCCTCCCGCGCCGAGTGAGGGAACCGTCTACTCGCCGGCGCGGGCCACAAGCAGCGGCTGGAAGAAGCCCGTCTCCTGGGGCATCCGCCACTGGGGGTCGACGAACCCCGCCTGGGCCGCGAGGCCGGCCAGCCGGTCCCGGCCAAGTGCCCAGTAGGTGGTCCGGCGCACTTGGACGCGCCATTCTCCGCCCTCCGGGAGGAGTTGGAAGTGCTCCAGGTCGTAGCGCTCGCCGTCGTCGTGCCACTGCCAGAGCTGGAAGGTGACGGTTCGCTGTCCTCCGTCGGCTTCGGCGACCCTGTGGACTTGCGGAGGCGTCGAAGCCGGGCGATCGCGCAGCAGGTCGTCGTAGGGCCGTGTGCTGATCAGCAGTCGGCCGCCGGGGCGCAGGACCCGGCGCATCTCAGTCAGTGCGGTGTGCACATCCTGCTCTGTCAGCAGGTGGGGCAGGGAGTTGTCGGCGCAGACGACCGCATCGAACTGGCCGTCTGCGAAGGGGAGGCGGCGCATGTCGGCGGCGGCCGTGCGCAGGCTCAGGCTCCGGCGGGCGGCCTCCCCGGTGGCGCGGGCGGCGGCGCGGGGGCTGATGTCGGTCCCGGTGACGCGGTGCCCGCGCAGTGCCAGGCCGATGGCCTGGGTGCCGATGCCGCAGGAACAGTCGAGCACCGCCGCGCGATCCTGGCCGATCAACGCGTCCAGGGCGTCCCCCTGCCGACGGATGCTCGCGTCCCAGTCCGAGTAGATCAGGTGGTAGTCGTCGGCCAGCTCGTCATAGAAGCGCGCCACTGATGTCTCCGGCATGACCGTAGATTACCGTGCGGGATTTCCTGGAGGCGCTGGTCACCCTGGTGACCGGCACCAACGTCCCCGCTGACCACAGCACCGGATTGCGCAACGTCCACAACTCCCCGTCAGGAGTGGTCGGTCACCGGGTATTGGCCTTCCCCTGCGCGCCTCAGCCCCGCACGCACCGACTTCGGTGCGGACACCTTCTTCAACACCAGGTTCGGCGGCCCATCAGGATCAGCACGGAAGTACACCTCGTCCCCACCTTCCGCATAGAGCTGAACCCCACCGATCCGGTCAAGACCGTCTCCATCCACCGACAGGTAGACGAAGTCGGCCGACCCCTTCCTCTTCACGAGCTCCCACCGGCCGCCGAAGTCAGCGGCACCGGAGGTGTACCCGGTCGAGACCCCGGTCGCGGAGAACGTCCCATCAGCCCCAAGCACGATCTCGCCGCCCGCCTTCTCGTTCCGGTACACCCCCGGCAGCTCATTCGGATCGACAGAACCCAGACACCCCGAGCTGAACACCGCACAGACCACCAGCACGAGGGCCAACCGCCATCCACCCCTGAGCCCAGCAGGCATGCCCACAGACCTCTCCCCCAACATCCGATGCTTCGGCCCTACAGCCACACCACATCATTTGAACACGATCAAAAACAACCCGCACCCCGACCCCCACGACTCACACAGCAGGCCCCGGGCCCTGCGGCCGTCCACCGCCGTCGCCACCAATCCCCTCAGCCCGGCCGGCCGGCACCACTCCCGGCGGAGACCTCGGTGAACCAGGGGTGGACCGGTGCGAGGGCCGTCGGCGCGGGCCAGCCGTTGACCGTGGCCGGCAACCGCCAGTAGCGCTCGGCGTCCGGGTCCGCGGTGGACCGCAGCCGGGCCAGGAGCCAGTGGCGCAGTCCACCCGCGTCCGCCCGCCGGAACGCGTCGGCGTAGAGGCCGCCCAGCGCGTCGGCGGGGGACACACCGGTCGCGGAGGCCGGCAGGAGGCCGACGGCTGCGGCTTCGCCGACGCGTTCGCGTATCGCCCGGTCG
>NZ_JBFBGN010000234.1:0-5511 GCF_040684675.1 Streptomyces sp. NPDC089915
CGCACGGACGGACTCCGTGCGGCGGCGGCCGCTCCACGGGGGAGGGCGCAGGTCCGCCCCCGGTGGCCGGGTCAGGCGCCCTCGCCGAGCACGCCGTGGATCAGCTCCCTCTGGTCCTCGGACAGGTACGGGTCCTGGAGGTCGATCGCCCGGCCGTCGACGGTGATCCGGTAGTGGAAGCCGTCCGCCGTGGACGCGACGGCCCGGTGAGCCAGGTCCTCCCACTGCGGCGCGTCCCGGCGGCCGGCCGTGTCGAGCTCGCGCTCCTTCTCGCCTCCGGCGAAGCCCCCGGATCGGGTGACGGTGATCAGCATGTCCCTTTCCTCCCTGGGTCCGGTGTCCGCCGCGGCACCCGGTGCGGGTGCTCGGCGGCGGAGGCGGCGCGTCGGCCGCCCACGCCGCGGCTGCCCCGGATCCGGGCAGCGTCCCGGCGGGAAGCCCGGAACGCCGCGGATCGGCCGGAAACCGTCGGCCGGTGGCCGACGGGACGGCCGCAGCGCGTCCGGGCCACCTCCCCGCGCCGCCCGGCCGCCCCCGTCCCGTCCGCCCGGGCCCGCCCCCGGGTGAGCCGGCAGGGGGAGGGCGGCGCGGGTACGCGTGCGCCGTGGGCGCCGGCCCGCCGGCCGGAGTGATGATCGGTCCCGTCCGACGGCACCCCCCGGTGCCCGCCCCTGATGTGCTCCCCGCCGTCCGCCGACGGCAGAGAGAGGTGCAGTGCCGTGCGCGCCTTCGCGATCGACGCCTTCGGAGAGACCCCCCGGCTCAGGGACCTGCCCCGGCCCGAACCCGGCCGGGGCGAGGTGCAGATCCGGGTCGGGGCGGCCTCGGTGAACCCCCTCGACTGGAAGGTGGCCGCCGGTGCGCTGGCCGCCGCCGGCGCCGTCTTCCCCTTCCCCCTCACCCTCGGCTCCGACTTCTCCGGCCGGGTCACCGCCGCGGGGGAGGGCGCCGCCTGGGAGGTGGGGCAGGAGGTGTTCGGCATGCGCCTGCCCGGGGCCGCGGAACACGACCCGCACGGCTCCTACGCCGAGTACCTGACCGCCTCCCCGCAGACCGCCGCCCTCGCGGTGCGCCCCGAGGGGCTGGACGAGGTGTCGGCGGCCGCGCTGCCGATGACCGGCGGCACCGCGCTGGCGCTGACCCGCTGGCTGGAGCCCGCGGAGGGCGAGACCCTGCTCGTCGTCGGCGCGGCCGGCGGAGTGGGCTCGTACGCCGTCCAGCTGGCGGCCGCGCGCGGCTGCCACGTGATCGCCGTGGCCGCCGGCGACGACCACGCCTACGTCCGCTCCCTCGGCGCCCGGGAGGCCGTCGACCACCGCACCGCGGACGTCGCCGAAGCCGTCCGCGCCGCCCACCCCGGGGGCGTCGACGCCGTCCTCGACCTCGCCGACGACCGCGAGACCCTCATGACGAGGATCGCCCCGCTCGTACGGGACGGAGGCCGCCTGGCCACCACCGTCTTCGCCGCCGACCCCGACGCCCTCGCGGCCCGCGGCGTCCGCGCGGTCAACTTCGGCTACCGGGCCACGGACGGGGACATGGCCGAGCTCGCCGCACTCGTCACCTCCGGCGCCCTGCACGTCGCGCAGACCACCACCTTCCCGCTCACGGCCATGGGCGAGGCCCACACCACCTCCACCACCGGCCACGTCCGCGGCAAGCTCGTCATCACCACGGACTGAACGCACCACCCTCTGAGCGCACCACGAGCTGAACGCACCACCCTCCGAATGCACCACCGCCCGGACGCACGGGGCCCGGACGCACGGGGCCCGGCCCCGGCCGGGCCGGCCGTCGGTTTGCCGGGGGAACGGCAGGGCACGCGCGGATCCGATCCGCCCCTCCGCCCCCGACACCCACCGAGGAGCCATGAACGGCGTTCTGAGACTGCTGACCGTCATCGGCGGCTCCGTCCTGCTCACCTTCGCGGCCGGCCGGCTCGCCGACCTGCTGCTGAGGCGCGCCGACGCCCGCCACCCCGAGACCCCCCTGTGGAGCCTGCTGCGCCGCTGCGAGCTCCCCCTGCGCGTCCTCCTGCTGTCCGCCCTGCTGCGCGGCTCGTACCGGCAGATCAGCTGGCAGCCCCTGCGGGAGCACGAGGCGGCCGTCGGCAGGACCCTCTCGCTGGTGACGATCGGCGCCGGCGCCTGGTTCGTCGTCCACATCACCGCGGCCGTGGTCGAGTCCTCGTACGCCCGCTACGCCGCGGGCACCCGCGACCCGTCCCGGCTGCGCCGCGTCCGCACCCAGGTGACCCTCATCATGCGGATCGTCACCGCCGTCGTCGCGCTGGTCGCCGCCGCCGCGATGCTGCTCACCTTCCCCGACTTCCGCGCCGTCGGCACCTCCGTGCTCGCCTCCGCCGGGATCATCGGCATCGTCGCCGGCGTGGCCGCCCAGTCCACCCTCGGCAACCTCTTCGCCGGGTTCCAGATCGCCTTCGGCGACCTGGTGCGCATCGGCGACACCGTCGTCGTCGACGGGGAGTGGGGCGTGGTCGAGGAGGTCACCCTCACCTTCCTCGCCGTGCGCACCTGGGACGAGCGCCGCATCACCATGCCCGTCTCCTACTTCACCGGCAAGCCCTTCGAGAACTGGTCCCGCGGCGGGATCCAGATGACCGGCACCGTGTTCCTGCACTGCGACCACAGCGCCCCCGTCCCCCTGATCCGCGAACGCCTCAAGGAGATACTCGACGGCTGCGCCGCCTGGGACGGCCGCGGCTGGGGCCTCGCCGTCACCGACACCACCCCCACCACCGTCGTCCTGCGGGCCATCGTCACCGCGAAGGACCCCGACGACCTGTGGACCGCCCGCTGCGCGGTGCGCGAGCAACTCGTCGCCTGGCTCGCGGAGAAGCACCCGTACGCCCTCCCGCGCGTCTCCACCTCCCCGGCCGTCCCCGCGCCGGAGCGGTACGCGGTGCCGGACAGGTTTCACGACGCCCGACGGGGCCAGACGCGGGACTGAACGACCGACGCACGCACGCCAGCCCCCCCACGGGAAAGGAGCCCACCCATGTCGGACCTGTCACGGCTGCCGGGCCGAGCGGAACACCACTGGATATGGCAGGAACACGCCGCCTGCCGCGACCTCGGCCCGGACCGCTTCTTCCACCCGGCGGGCGAGCGCGGCGAGGACCGCGCGGAACGCGACGAGGCGGCCCGCGAGATCTGCGCGCTCTGCCCGGTGCAGACGGAGTGCCTGCGCCACGCCCTGCGCGTACGGGAGCCCTACGGGGTGTGGGGCGGCCTCACGGAGGAGGAGCGCCGCCCCCTGTACGCGCACGCCGCGAGCTGAACCCGGTCAGGGGGCGGAGGCGTTCCAGTAGGCCCGGCCCGGCTCGGGCCGGCGGGGAGCGAAGAGCTCGGAGACCGTCACCGGGGTGGGGGTCCGGCCGGTCAGCCTCCGCACCCGGTCCTGGACGAGCAGCAGCTGGCGGCGCACCTCCTGCGGCGTGGCCAGCGGCAGAATCGTGTGCGACCAGGTGTGGTTGCCCAGCTCGTGGCCCTCGTCGGCCTCCCTGCGGACGACCGCGGGACGGTCGAGGGTGTGCTTGCCGAGGAGAAATCGCTCACGGAACTCTCCATGCCTGTCGCGGACTTCGCCCGCCGACCCCGTGGGCGGGCCTGCTCAGCGGTCCTTGAGGAGGGCGCAGGCGAAGTCCTCCTGGACCGTGCGGAGCCGGGCCAGCAGGGCGGGCTTGTTGCCCTTGCTGGTCTGGGTGTTGAGGGAGAAAGTGAGCGAGCGGGTGCCGTCCGGGGTGGTCGCGGCGAGCTGGGTGTAGCCGGGGAAGTTGCCCGTGTGGCCGTAGAGGACGCCGCAGCGGGTGGTGTACTGGTAGATCGCGAGCCCGGCGGCGTTGGTGCCGGGTCCGGCGGGCTCCGAGGAGTCGCCCGGGCGGAAGGTGAGCTGCTCCTTGCGGGTCTTCTCCGACAGCAGGGCCGGTCCGCCGTACGCGCGGATGAACGCGCCCAGCTCCTTCGGAGTGGAGACGATCCCCCCGGAGGCCCAGACCCCCGAGGCGCCGAGGGCCTCGCTGACGTCCTCCGGTCCGGCGGGCGGGGTGACGTCGTAGCCGTGCAGGTACGGGCGGGGCAGCCGGTAGCCCTGGGGCAGGCTGGTCTCGCGCAGGCCCAGCGGGCGGTACACGAGGTCCTTGAGGAGGTCCTCGTAGCGGTGGCCGGTGACCGCCTCGGCCATGAGGGCGACGGCGATGTTGTCGGAGTTGGAGTACTCGTACAGGCTGCCGGGGCGGAACAGCAGCGGCTCGTCCGCGACGAAGCCGAGGAGGCCGCGCGAGTCGAACCGGTGGCGGGGGTCGGCCTGGAGGATCTTCAGGAACTCGGGGGCGGCCGAGAAGTCGGGCAGGCCGCTCGTGTGCTGCAGGAGCTGGCGCAGCGTCACCGCGTGCCAGGCGGCGGGCTGGGCGGGCAGGCGCTCGCCGATGGTGTCGTCGAGGGAGAGCAGCCCCTCGTCGACGAGCCGGAGCGCCACCGCACCGCTGTAGGCCTTCGCGATGCTGGCGACGCGCATGTGGTCGTCGGGGTCCGGCCGGCGGCCGGTGGCGATGTCCCCGACCCCGGCGGTGTACACCCGCGAGCGGCCGTCCCGGGTGAGGACGGCGATGGCCCCGGGCGGCCCGCCGGCCTGCGCGACGAGCCGGTCCAGCTGCCGCTGGAGGCGCTCTTCGCGGCCCGGGTGCCCGCCGTCGGCCGCCTGCGCGGGTGGCAGGAGCGTGCCGAGCGCGACGGCGGCGAGGGCGGCGGCGGACAGTCCGGCGCGGAAGGGGCGTACACGGGTGGGCACGGGCGTCTCCCGGTGTGGGGCGGTCTCGGCCGACGGGCCCCGATGAGGGCCCGCCGGTACGGCCTGCCTAACAGCCGCACGGGCACCGGGCCGCCGGGAACACGCCCGCCCGGGTCCGCTCGGCGCACACGGATCCCCCCGCCCCGGGCGTGTCGCGGGCCCTAGGCAGCGGGCGGCGGGAGAGGGCCGGGGTCGTGCGACGTGTCCGACGCCGCTCGGTCGTTGGCCGCCAGCACCCGGGCCAGCCGGTCCGCGGCGGCGACCACGGCGGGCCAGCCCGGTGCGTCCAGATAGACGGCGTCGGGGGCGGCGGCGCCGACCGCGTCCTGCACCGCCCCGTAGGCGGCGCCCAGACGGGCCATCAGCTCGACCTCCTCCTCGGTGCGCAGGCTCCGACCCAGCCAGGGCCGGGGATCGTCCGCGTCGCAGAAGTCGTCGAAGAGCACGTGCACGGTGTGGTCGAGGTCTTCGAACCGCTCCAGATCGAGCCACACCTCGCGCTGCCACGCCGGACTGGCCAGCGCCGTGACCGCCGGTACGACATGGAGGCGGTAGTAGGGCAGGGCTATGCCGTGATCTTTCACGTACCAAGCGTACGCACCCCGGCCGCTAGGGCCTGTCGTCAAACTCCCGTCTGCCCCGCGACGCCTGGCACGCGCTCTCGCCGCACCGGGCGAAAGCCAAGTACGTCCAGTACGCGGG